>JBBQSI010000193.1:0-6617 GCA_038213975.1 Chitinophagales bacterium | reverse complement strand
GACCACCTTGATATATATGGCACCGAGGAAGCAATGCAGCAAGCTTTTGCTGACTTTGCCGGAAAGCTAAAGACCGGCGGGAAATTGATTGTGAAATACGGCGTTCCGTCCGGCAAGCTTTCTTCGCGGAACCCTGTTAGTTACAGTCTTCAAAATGAGCAAGCTGATGTTTACGCTTCTGATATTACCATGCAAAACGGAGGCTATGTATTTAATGTCGTTACAAAAGATTGGACGCTGGAAAACATTTCGCTAAACATGGGTGGCATGCATAACGTGGAGAACGCCGTAGCAGCTATTTATATAGCCCGCCTATTAAAAATTGAAGATGAAAAGATTCGCCGGGCAGTCGGCTCTTTCCAGGGTGTTAAGCGCAGATTTGAATATATTATCGGTCCCAACCCGCAGCCAGGCAACCTTTCACCGGCATACCTGACCGGCAAATTATCTTTTAAACAGCCGGTGATTTTTATAGATGATTATGCTCATCACCCGGAAGAGTTATCAGCCTTGATAAGGAGTGCAAAAGCATTATTTAGCGGACGGCGTTGCACGATAATCTTTCAGCCGCATCTTTTTTCCAGAACCAAAGACCTGGCAAGGGAGTTTGCAGCAAGCCTGGACATAGCCGACGAAATATTATTGTTGCCAATATACCCTGCGCGGGAATTGCCGATGGAAGGCGTCGACAGCAATCTCATCAAAAGTCTTATGAAGAATGATGCCGTGCATGTTTTTACAAAAGAAGAATTGATAGATTTTCTGAGAAATACATACAAAAAAGAAATAAAAGAAAGCGCCAATGGCGAAACGCTGATAACTGCGGGTGCCGGCGATATTGACACACTATTAAAAGATATTAAGGAAATATTACTTGCCGTCTAGTATGCCAATTACAAAAAGACATATCAACAAGATATTAATTTCTGCACTGTGGCTGGTGCTTGGCGGAGCTACGCTTACGCTGTTGATCGCGGCAATTTCGAAGAAAAAATCTGACATCTGCCGCGATGTCTCAATACATATTTCCGGTGTGCAAAGTCACTTTTTCATTGATAAGAGCGACGTCATCGACATCCTCGAGTCTACGAATAAGGGAAAAATTCAGAAAGGTGTAATGTCTGAGATAGATCTCGCCTCAATGGAAAAAGCATTACAAAAAAATAAGTGGATAAAAAATGCAGAATTGTATTTCGATAATAACAATATCCTGCAGGTAATGATCAACGAGCGCGAACCGGTGGCACGGATATTTACAACAACCGGCGCCTCTTTTTATATCGATTCATCTTTGAAAAGATTACCACTTAGCGATAAATATTCGCCACGCCTCGCGGTTTTCACAAGTTTTCCCAGTGATGTTATCGTGCTGACGAAGGAAGACAGTTTGTTGCTAAAAGCCATCCGCAACGTAGGAGTTTTTATTGCCGGTCATGATTTCTGGATGGCGCAGATTGAGCAGACCGATATTTCCGACGAACGCGAATTTGTAATGATTCCAAAGATCGGGAGTCAACTAATATATTTTGGAGATGGCCTGGATTATCAAAACAAGTTTGGAAATCTAATGGCCTATTATCGGAAGGTGGCACCCTCTGTTGGGTGGAATACTTATGCGTCGCTCAGCGTGAAATACAGGGGCCAGGTGGTTGGAGTCCGTCGGGATGCCAAGGAAATTAAAGCAGATTCCTTGCGGACAATACAGATCATGAAAGCCATCATTGCGAAGGCGAAGGCAAGTACAAATGATACCACGCGTGTGCAGCTTAGTCAGCCAGCAGATAATATCAATATCGTTAAAACACCTCACGAGGTGGAAGAGGTGCCGGTAGAAACAGTGCCGGAAAGATCAACACCTGCGCCAACTCGCGGGATCCCCCCGCTTTCAGCACCGGAGATTTCTCCGGAAACGACAAAACCTATAACTATAGATAATCAGCAATCCTTTAAAAAGCCAGTCCTGACGCCTTCTAAAAAAGTGCAGGGCAATACACAGCAAAAAATGAAACAGGAAGAGCCGCCAGTTCCAAAAGCTCTGATGCCAGCGAAAGGCGATCTCTGACTGAATGAGAATTTTAAAATAAAAAATTGCAAAAAAGGCAGCTATAAAAAAACAATTATGAACAGTGAACAACCCATTATCGTCGGCCTCGACATCGGAACCACAAAGATCGCGGCCATCGCAGGTAGAAAAAATGAGTATGGCAAGCTCGAGATTCTCGGGTTTGGCCGGGCAAACAGCAACGGTGTACAGCATGGTATGGTCTTAAACATTGACCAAACAATTAAAGCTATCCAGACCGCACTCGAGAACTGTCATGCGAGTAATCCAAATCTACCGATATCAGAAGTATATGTCGGTATTGCCGGGCATCATATCAAGAGCTTACAAACGCGGGGCGATATCGTGAGGCATAATACCGAAGAAGAAATTATGCAATCGGAAATTGATCAACTCATCAACGATCAATATAAAACTTACATACCCGCGGGCGATCAAATTATTGAAGTGATTCCCCAGGAATTTACCGTCGATAATTTTCAGAATATCCCAGACCCGATTGGCTATAGTGGGGTGAAAGTTGGCGCTAATTTTCACATCATCACGGGCGACAAAAATGCCATTCGCAATATTAACCGCAGTGTTGAAAAAGCAGGGCTCATTACAAAAGACCTGGTGTTGCAACCCCTTGCTTCCGCCGCTGCCGTCATGTGCGATCACGACCTGGAGGCTGGCGTAGCCATTGTAGATATTGGTGGAGGTACTACTGACCTCGCCGTATTTTACGAAGGAATTTTAAAGCATACTGCAGTAATTCCATTTGGCGGAGAAAATATTACCAACGATATCAAGACAGGGCTGGGGGTATTAAAAACACAGGCCGAGCAAATGAAAGTTCAGTTTGGAAGTGCCTTGTCAGACGAAGCAAAAGCAAATGCCTTTATTACTATTCCGGGCTTACGAGGTCTGGCGCCAAAAGAGATAAGTGTGAAAAATCTTGCAGGTATCATACAGGCACGCATGAGCGAAATAATGGATTTTGTATCCTATCACCTCAAGCAGGTTGGCCTTGATAACAGGATGCTGAATGGTGGTATCATTTTAACCGGGGGCGGATCGCAGTTGAAGCACCTTATTCAACTAACCGAGTATGTTACCGGGCTGAATGCACGAATAGGTTATCCAAATGAACACCTGGCCGGTGGGCACATTGAAGAGTTGGCAAAGCCAATGTACTCCACGTGTTTGGGACTAATACTGAAAGGCTACAATGACTATGAAAACAAGCGCAAGCAATTCGAACAAAAATATCATAAGATGGAAGTGCCAACGGGCTTACAACAGCCAGGGCTAAGCGAAGAACTGGTAGAAGCCGGCGCAAACACCGCCGTGGCGGTGAAGCCGAGAAAAACCTTGAAAAGCTTCATGGATTCTTTCAAGAACGGCCTCATAGAAATGTTCAAGGAAGACGGCGACGCAGAACTTTAGATAATTCTTTTGACTAACACCTTTTTTTAAACAAGACTCCATGCCCGGTACCCTGGGCGGAAAATTATAGGCTGATTAACCCATTTTTAAATTTTAGACATGATACATTTTGATTTGCCCAAAGAACAATCATCCATCCTGAAGGTAATTGGCGTCGGCGGCGGCGGCAGCAATGCCGTGAACCATATGTTTAGCCAGAATATTGACGGCGTCGATTTCATCATTTGTAATACGGATGCGCAGGCGATTGCTACCAGCAAAGTACCTAACAAAGTACAGCTGGGCCCTCATCTTACACAAGGCCTCGGCGCCGGTGCTAATCCGGAAATCGGGCGGGAGGCGACAGAAGAAAGTCTACATGAAATCAAACGGATCCTGGAGGTAAATACAAAGATGGCCTTCATCACGGCCGGTATGGGTGGTGGCACCGGCACGGGTGGCGCGCCAATTATCTCGAAGATTTGTAAAGATCTCGGCATCCTTACTGTTGGCATAGTGACCACGCCATTTGCCTATGAAGGCAAAAAAAGAATAGCGCAGGCCGAAGAAGGTATTGCAAAACTCAAAGATCATGTGGACACACTGCTGGTGATCAGTAATGATAAATTGCGTCACCAGTTTGGAAACCTCACGATGAAGGCTGCTTTTAGTAAAGCGGATAACGTGCTGGCAACTGCAGCGAAATGTATCACGGATGTGATAAACAGTACAGGGCAGATAAATGTGGACTTTGCGGATGTGTGCACCGTGATGCGGAATGGCGGTGTGGCCATTCTTGGCAGCGCAGAATGCGCAGGCGAAAATCGTGCACAGAGTGCGATTGAAGATGCATTAAATTCCCCATTGCTCAATGATAATGATATTAGGGGAGCAAAATGGATCCTGATAAATATCAATTCTGCAGAGGGTGAGCATGAATTTACTATGGATGAGGTGGAAACTATCCAGAATCATCTGCTTACGCAGGCTGGTGATGATACCGATGTGATTCTGGGATTGGGATACGACAGCGCCTTAGGGGACAAGATAGGAATCACCCTCATCGCAACTGGCTTTGAGCATAAGGACCCATTTGGAAAAGCAAAATCTCCAAAAGTAGAGAAGAAGGAAAGTGAGAAAATTGTAATGGTTCTGAAAGAGGAAGATCAGCGGGCAAAATACAACAAACCGATGTTTGTGTTTGATGAAAATCTGCCTGAAGAAGAAACTTCAAATGAAACTACCGCGGAGGTTGAAGAGGTACCGATAGAAACGGCATCAGAAATTTACCAGGAAGCTGTGGAGAACAATGGTATTGATAACCAGGCAAAAGAAGATGACATGGAGCCGAAGATCGTAGAAGTACAGCAGGTGCCAATCGTAGAAATACTACAGACTCCTGATAAAACTACTGTTGAAAAATCGTCAGATGAAGTGGTGCATTTCATATTATCTTCGGAACCGGAAACAATATCAGAAGAAATTACCACGGCTCAACAGAAAACTGCTGAGGCACCCGTCCTCTCCGATAGTCGTAAAGAAAGTAAAGAAAATAAAGAAGCTAGTGCCACCCCAACGTCAGGTGGTTATTTGGCGAAGCCTTCGCAAATTTATGCCAGGGAACAGCCAACACAGGAATCCAAGCCTAAAGAGGAACCAGCCCCTTTGCATCTTTCCATAAAGGAAGACGAACCTCAGGAGGAGATGCAGTTGGTGCTAAAAGAGTCCCATGAAGTGGCGGGGGATAAGGAGGAGCCGAAAGATCACCAAACAATGCCCATCATGATACCTTCTGTTGAGGAGCCGCCGATGGTGGACGAAGCAGAAGATTTAAAGCGCCGGGCTGTGGAACGCATTGCGAAGTTGAGAAACCTGTCTTTTAACGTAAACGCTGCGGATCCTAACAATGAGTTTGAGTCGGTTCCTGCTTACCTCCGTCGCAATATGGAACTTCATAATTCTATTGCAGACGTAGAGAGTTTTTATAGTAATTACACCGTCAAATCTGACGAATCTAATAAAGCGGAAATAAGCACGATCAATTCATTTTTAGATGGTAAGAAGCCGGACTAGATTGTTCGGTTCATGCAGATAGTATTCAATCCATACGCTAAAAATCCCCGCTTGTTGTTTCGCGGGGATTTTATTTTTCTATGATTGGCTATTTAATGTTCTTTGTAAAAACACTTCCGCATGTTCAGTAAAAATCATCCCCGAAATATTTTACGCGGCCGCCTGCCCCTTCTCTTTCCTTCGAACAAAAACTGGACGCTTTTTACTCTTTTATTTTTTTTCCTTTCACTCCCTTCCTGTGACGAAGAGACCTTTCCCGAACCGACGGTAAAAATTGAGACAAACTTTGGTGATATCTATGTGCAGCTTTTCCCGGGTAAAGCGCCTAAAACGGTAAGTGCCTTCCTGGGATATGCTGATGCAGGTTTATATAAAGAATCCTCATTTTACCGCGTATTGAAAGAAGAAGACCAGCCTTCTAGTTCGTTTAAGTCCGAGCTGATCCAGGGTGGGCTTTGGCAAGCGAGAAGTAGTGAACTCGCAAAGCTAAGGGGTATAGAACATGAGCCCACCACCCTCACCGGTCTATTGCACGAAAACGGCACCATCTCATTGGCCCGTACAGACACAGGTACCGCTACTTCCGAATTTTTTATTTGCATTGGCAAACAGCCTGCCTACGACTTTGGTGGTGCTGCTAATCCGGACGGGCAGGGGTTTGCAGCGTTTGGTAAAGTGGTAAAAGGAATGGATGTAGTGAAAGCTATTCACAGCGAGCCTAACGACGAAACAAATTTCCAGGATCCCGTGGAGATCATTGACATCACCCGGGCGAAATCAAAAAAATAGGATAGCTAAAATGCTATCCTACTAAAATCGGTTTCAATTTTAAAAGCCTTTCAAAGGAGGTCTCCGGTCACTTCACCTTTTTATTCGCCACGTCAACATTAAAAAATTCGCCGGGGATCGGTTTTAGGGTCGCAGAATGTTCATAGAACATTATTCCGGGAATCTTAAAATATTCAGGAGAATTGCCTTCAGCTTTTCTTCAAGCTTGCTAAAGTTCGCGGAGTGTTTTTGAATTCTAAAGGGTACTTAAATAACTAGAAAATTGAATTATAACAGTGTGTTTTTC
>JBBQSI010000192.1:0-6662 GCA_038213975.1 Chitinophagales bacterium | reverse complement strand
AGTAATTTTTCACGATAACAATACGACTACGGACCTCCTTTCTATCTCCAACCAGGAGCTTCGCAAAATCCGCGGGAACCGGATATCAATGATTTTTCAGGAACCCATGACCTCACTTAACCCGCTGAAAAAAGTCGGCGTGCAGGTGCTCGAGGCAATCTTACTCCATAAAACTATATCTAAGCAAGAGGCATTCGAAAGAGTTCTTGCCCTCTTCGAAAAAGTACAACTTCCTGATCCCCGGGCAATTTTCCACCGGTATCCACACCAGTTGAGCGGCGGACAAAAGCAGCGAATCATGATTGCCATGGCGGTTTGCTGTAGTCCTGCATTACTAATTGCTGATGAGCCAACCACAGCTCTCGATGTAACGGTCCAAAAAGCGATACTCGCTTTGCTCAAATCTTTGCAGAATGAAACAGGAATGTCTATCATCTTTATCACGCACGATCTTGGTTTAGTCGACGAAATCGCAGACGAAGTAGCCGTGATGTACCGGGGAAATATTGTAGAACAGGGCAGTGTGACGCAAATTTTTCAACAGCCGGAAAAAGCCTATACGCAAGCGCTTTTGCTATGCAGGCCCGCGCCGGAGTTTAAGGGGCAAAAATTAAAGTTGATAAGTGATATTCTTCACCTAACAACTGCAGATGAGAAGATATCAGTTCCGGCGAAGCTGCATCTTCCGGATCAACAACCTAACGTGCCATTGCTTGAAGTAACTAACCTGTCTGTACGTTTCCCAGTAAAAACAAATTTGTTAGGCACTCCAATTTCAACTTTCGCAGCAGTTGACGGCGTGAGCTTTACAATTAACAAAGGAGAAACTGTAGGTTTGGTTGGGGAAAGTGGCTGCGGGAAAACTACACTGGGCAGGACATTGGTTCGATTGATCCAGCCAAGTTCCGGTCACATCAATTTCAACGGAACAGACTTGGCATCAATACCAGAAGAAAAAATGCGCCTGCTGCGCCAAAGTATCCAGATTATTTTCCAGGATCCATATGGCTCGCTGAATCCAAGAATCACAATAGGTGCGGCAATTGCTGAACCGATGAAAGTTCACAAAATGCAGTCGACCGAAAGGGAAAGGCGGGAACGGGTGATGGACCTCTTAATGAAAGTTGACTTAAAGCCGGAGCACTACCATCGCTATCCCCATGAATTCAGTGGCGGCCAGCGCCAGCGTATATGCATTGCCAGGGCACTCGGGCTGGAACCTGATTTTATTATTTTTGACGAAAGTGTATCGGCACTCGATGTGAGTGTGCAGGCCCAGATCCTGAATCTGCTGAATGAGCTTCGACGGCAGCTTCAATTCACCTGCATATTTATATCCCATGACTTGTCGGTAGTTTATTACATCAGTGACCGCATCATCGTAATGAAAAACGGGAAGATAGAAGAAGCCGGCACCGCGGATGAGATTTATTACCGTCCGAAGTCTGCTTATACACAAGCGTTAATTGCCGCAGTACCTGGAAGGAAATTTGGCTAAGAATCAAGTAATTATAATGGTGAAATATTAAAAAGCAACTGTAATGACTAAATCGTATCTTCGCGGGCTCAAAAAATCATGCCGTAACATGATAAGTGGCCAGTAATTTCCCGGCACGTATCTCCTGTACAGACAGTAATGGCATGTGACAATTCATTAAAAAACGTAGTTGCATGAAGCTTAGTCAATTCAAATTTGACCTTCCACTAAACCTTATTGCCCAGAACCCAACTAAGCGTCGCGAAGATAGCCGGATGATGGTGATTGAAAGAAAAACAGGCAATATTGAAAATCGGCACTTTAGAGATATCCTCGATTATTTCGATGACAAAGATGTATTTGTGGTGAACAACACAAAAGTATTTCCTGCGCGCATGTATGGTCGCAAAGAAAAAACCGGTGCCAAGATCGAAGTGTTTCTGCTAAGAGAATTACATCGCAATAACAGGCTTTGGGATGTAATAGTGGATCCGGCGAGGAAGATACGCGTGGGCAATAAACTGTACTTCGGCGATAGTGACGAGCTGGTGGCAGAAGTAATTGATAACACTACCAGCCGCGGCAGAACTATTCGCTTTTTGTATGAAGGACCCGAAGAAGAATTTCGCAAAATTCTTTACCAGATGGGCGAGACGCCTTTGCCGAAATATATTAAGCGTAAACCTGATGAAGAGGACCGCGAGCGTTTCCAAACTGTATATGCCAAGCATGAAGGCGCAGTAGCTGCGCCCACGGCAGGTTTACATTTTAGCCAGGAACTCATCAAGCGGCTGGAAATTAAAGGTATCCGGTTTTCAGAAGTTACGCTCCATACGGGTCTTGGCACCTTCCGCCCTATTGAAGTTGAAGACCTTAGCAAACATAAGATGGATGCAGAGTATTTCCGGATTGATGAAGAAGCCTGCCGCATTGTAAACAAAGCCAAAGAAACAGGGAAAAGAATTTGCTCTGTAGGAACCACTACTATGCGTGCAATGGAAACGTCGTTCACAGCTCAAAAATTTCTGAAGCCTGCAGAAGGCTGGACAAACCACTTTATTCACCCGCCCTACATCTTTAATATTGCGGATTCGCTGGTTACAAATTTTCATTTGCCAAAAACAAGCCTGCTCATAATGACTTGTGCCTTCGCGGGCTATGATCTTATCATGGAAGCATACAAAAAAGCGATCAAAGACAAGTACAGGTTTTTCAGCTATGGTGATGCCATGCTTATTGTTTAGGACTTATCAATTTCCTGATCACGGAGAGTTATAAATTGCTGCCTTAATCGGCTGGGCTGATCATCAGGTAATACTTCCGCCCAATAGCCATGTCCCTGTAAGAGGTTTATAATGATAGGTAGATCTATTCCCTCACCCTGCGACTTTACCCTCAAAATATTATCGCAATCATCAAGATCAAAGTTGACGAGAATGCCCGGATAATTTGAATGGATCCTGTCCCTGATCAGGTCTGCCTGGGATCTATCAGCAACATTGGTCTTGAATACTTCCACCATAGTAGTTCATTTAATGAGTTTGAAATAGGTGAGAAGGCAGACGAGGAAATTCAGAGGATGGATAATCTTGCAGGTAGTCTACAATGAAACTGCCGTGCAAATTTACATTCAGATCGACTAATTGCAGTTCGCTGCCTTCAATACTTTTCCAAAAGACATAAAAGTATAAAAGCACAGGCTATTACAGGAGGCATATTACGGCAATCTTAGCGGGTGTTTGCGACACCATTTACCTTTGGATGTAGAATCAGGCAACTTTTTTGAACTTGATCCCGAAGCGTTGGGCATTTTCAGCACAGTACCTGTCATATAATTCGTCGTAATTGAGCGCTACTTTAAATTCACGCAAGAGATGCTGAATGTATTTTTCTGTTTTAAAGCAATGTCGTTCTCCGCACTTTATAAGGGTGATACAATTTTGCACGATTTTGTCCGTAATCTCCTGGTGTTGTTCAGTATCCAAATCTCCCCAATTAGCGCCTAAATCTGCCGGAGAATTCAGTTCGATTGTCTTCTCTGCCAGCATCTGGCCCATCAATACATAGAACTTTTGATCGGTGTCTTTCAGAAGAAAAAGCAGCGCTGGTAATTCAGCCAATTGGTGAAACCAGCGAAAGTAAGCGATGTCTGATTTCCAGTAAAAATCGGGGATGAACATGTTGCTATGCTCGATGTTTGTAAAATTCAGTTCGAGCTTCCCTATCATTTTTTCAAAAATGGTTGGGCTTTGGAATAAAATATTTGTTACGTTGGTGACCGCAGAAATATTGCCGGCATAAATTTTATCAGCGGCAGTAATTACATTAAATTTTTTGTTGCAGGTTGCGGCGCACAAATGAAGATTTTCCCGGAGCTCGCGGGTAGTCGTGTAGTTGAAAGACATTGGATAATTTTGTGGTCTGAAAACAAGTAACGCCAAAAAATTAATTGTAGTGTGTCTTCCGCGCCTTCCACCTCTACCTGGATCCATACGCGAATAAGGTGTATTAGCCTTTTACGATAGAAAGAATATTTCCGAACGGATCTTTAAACCAGGCGATCTGATGGTCGCCCTGCCGGGAGATTCCTTTTTCATTTGTTTGAATTTGCCCGCTATATTTTTCGAATTTTATACCCTGCGCTGGTAAGTTCTTCAACCGCAGTCTCTACATCTTTCACGGGGAAGTGCAATACTGTAAAATTTGCCGCTGCGTGATCCGGTTTTGGGTAAATGACAACAACGCTTTTGGGAAAATGAAGTTCCATTACACCCATTTCATTATCCTTTACAATAAGGCCGAGCGTGTCACTATAAAATTTCCTTGCCTCGTCCAGATTTGATACCGAAAAACTGGAAAATACTGGTGATTCTTTTAGCATAATTCATTTTTAAAAAAAGGTTGACTGTAAAAAGTATGCTTATATCTAATCAAAACTTGTTCCGAAATGCAAATACGCCACACGTAAGGGTTGATTACGACAAGAAAAAGGCATAGCTTAGCAATTCATCTAAGACAAGTGACCGCGTGAAGAACATTTCGATTCTTGTTCCCGAAGGCAATTCAAGTGTAGTAAATATTGAAGGCACCTTCCAGATTTTTTCGGAAGTAAATTCAATCAGTCATGCCAATGGTGGTCCGACCTTGTTTGAGATACAAACTGTCGGCCTAACGAAAGAGGTGTCCCAACCAAATGGCATGATTGCACTCAAGCCTATGGCATTGATTGGTGAAGTTCACCAGACAGATCTCATCATCATTCCAGCAATGTACGGCGAGCCTAATCGCCTCATGGAAGCTAATAAAGATTTTATCCCCTGGATCCGGCAGCATTATGAGGAGGGCACAGAGGTCGCCAGCCTGTGCATTGCATCGTTTTTCCTTGCGGCAACTGGTCTGCTGGATGGCAAAAAATGTTCTACCCATTGGAGTGCCGCAAATCATTTCCGGTCACTTTTTCCAGAGATCAACCTGGTGGACGATAAAATTCTAACCGAAGAAGATGGGATCTATACGAGCGGTGGCGCTTACTCTTTTCTCAACTTACTGCTGTATCTGATAGAAAAATACACTGGCAGGGAAATGTCAGTGCGGATAGCAAAGACATTCATGATTGACCTGGATCGCTTCAGCCAATCACCCTTCATCATTTTTGAAGGCCAGAAGAATCATGAAGATGAGGCCATCAGAAACGCACAGGAATTTATCGAAAATAATTACGAAGAAAAGATCTCCGTTGATCAGCTCGCATCGAGGTTTGCACTCGGCCGGCGAAACATGGAACGGCGTTTCAAGAAGGCGACGGCCAATACGGTAACTGAATACATACAGAGAGTAAAGATTGAGGCGGCTAAAAAAACCCTGGAAGCCGGAAGAAAAAATATCAGCGAGGTGATGTATGAAGTCGGTTATTCGGACACCAAATCCTTTCGTACAATTTTTAAAAAAATCACCGGGCTTTCCCCACTTGAATACCGCATTAAGTATAGTAAAGAAGCTGGCAGTTTCGTGGCCTGAATATAATTTAGTGTGAGTTATACACATAATTCCAGTGCTTGGGCATCATGTCCACAGTGATGGTGAAACCCTTTCCAGCACAGCATTTCACATTTTACTTTCCCTCCTTAAGACAAGCCAAACGTTTGAAACCTTGTTTCATTCCTGCAAATAGGGGTTTTAGGTTTGCGTTGTATTGCTTGCGTATGAGCGTTGAATTAAACAAAACCCTTTTAAAACTAAAATTTCGTATTATGAAACAAGCAATCAAAAAAACCAAACTCGCTGCCCTCGCCTTAGCAACAGCTTTCGCCTTTGGCAGCACTGCAGTAAATGCAGGAACTCTTTCAGAAAACCCAATTGAGATTACTTATCTCGGAAGCAGCAATGCACATCCCGTATTTCTCCTGAACCTCAATAACACAGAGGGCCAGGTATTTACTGTGGTGATCAAAGATGCCACCGGTCAAGTGCTATTTCGTGAAAAAACAGATAAGTCAGATTTCTCCAGGAAGTATAAGCTGGATATCGATGATGCTGAATTCCGTTCAGCAGGTTTTGCCTTAAAGTTTGAGGTGACTCCCGGAAATTCCAGCCAAACTGAAACTTACACGGTAAGCACAGCTACCAGGGTAATCGAAGATGTAATTATCGCAAAAAACAAGTAATCAAATTTTTTCACCAAAAAAATGCCGGCATGAACGCCGGCATTTTTTTTACGGAATTAAAAAAGGTAACGAAGGAGTATTTGAAAAAGTCTTTGCAAGCTTCTGCCAAAAAAAAATGGTCCTTCTGTAGAAACAGAACGACCTTTTACGATTGCTTGTATATGAGACTCTTTATAATCTTGTTTAAGAAACAGGTACTTTTCCGAAAATAACTTTTCCTAATTTTACCTGCTTCGGCGGTTGCCCGCTTATCATTTTCCCAATGACACAACGAAATTATGCCTTACGAATTGCGCACGGGAATCAAATATTACGTTGTTTCATTATGCCAGACACATGTAAAAATTACGCAAAGCACACGCAGCCATACTTTCATGAAAATTCTAAATGATGCCCAACCTGATTTCTGATACTTTATTTCAATTAATTAAATCGCTGGAAAAATCAGAAAAGAGGCATTTTAAGCTTTATATAAAAAGAAGCTCTTCAAAAGAAGACCTCAAGATTATCAGGTTGTTTGA
>JBBQSI010000191.1:0-6666 GCA_038213975.1 Chitinophagales bacterium | reverse complement strand
GGTAATGCTTTCGAAATGCAAACCGTAAATGGAATAAAGAAAGATTTTTTTTTTGCGGGCATTGGATTTGGAATGAATAACTACCGTTTCGAATCATATCCGCTGTTTGCAGACGTTAGAGTATTTCCCGGGAAGTCGCGTAGTTTTTTTGGCTACGGAAACCTGGGTTACAATTTTAACGGGAAGAATGAACCCGAAAAAAATATCTATTACAACACGGCTGAATTCACCGGGGGTGTTTATACATCAGTGGGTGCTGGTGTGCAATTTAAATTAGCTGGGAATGCTTCGGTAGTTTTTGATGTTGGCTTCGCGTACAAAGAAATCAAGAATAAAATTGGCGTAGTGAATCCCTGTCTGGTCGGGCCTTGTCCTGTTGATTATAGCTACTATGCGTATGGGTTAGGTACAGTTATTTTGAAAGCGGGAATTGCTTTTTGAGTTTCATGAAATAAAGCGAAGATTTCTTTTGATACCCTCATATTTAGTCCGCTTAATTGCAGAATTTCTGAATATGTTTTGAAAAGCTTCCTCTGTTAGCTCTTCCCAATCATTTTTTGAAAAGTTGAGTACCTCCGGTATTGGAGTAAAAGCTGTTTCATTTGTGGGTTTTGAAAACCTGTTCCAGGGGCAAACATCCTGGCAGACATCACAGCCAAAAATTTTGTTTTCAAACGCCTCGTTATATCCATTTGGCAGCAGGGCGCTTTTTAATTCTATGGTGAAGTAAGAAATGCATTTGCTGCCATCAACTACTCTGCCAGGTAAGATTGCATCCGTGGGGCACTCATCAATACACCGCGTGCAGGTGCCGCAGTAGTCTTTTAAAAAAGGATCATCAGGTTGCAATTCCAGATCGGTAATGAGTGTTGCAATAAAAAAAAATGAACCTGAGTGTTTGTTTATCAGGTTCCCGTTTTTCCCAACCCAACCGAGCCCGCCTTTTTGCGCCCATGTACGCTCCAAAACTGGTGCACTATCAACGAACCCACGGCCATGTACATCTCCAATATTTTCTTTAATCATCGCAAGCAACTCCTTAAGTTTTTTTCTAATTACATCATGATAATCGTTGCCATAGGCATATTTCGAAATTTCAGGAGCTTCCGTTGACTGTCTTTCTTTTGGATAATAGTTGAGCAATAACGTTATCACTGATTTTGCGCCGGGAACTAATTTTCGCGGGTCTGTCCGTAAGTCAAAATAGTTCGCCATGTAGTTCATCTCGCCATGCATGTTTTTGTGTAGCCAGGTTTCAAGCCGGCGTGCATCTTCCGGCAGATCGGTTGCCTCGGCAATGCCGCAATACTCAAATCCCAGCTGACCAGAGAATTTTTTTACCAGCGCTGTATTTTGCTGAATTTGCTTCATTCAGTCACTAAATTTTCATTTTTCACCATTTCTAAATTTTTAATCAGTCGAATAACCGGTTAGCCGAAATTAATTTTTGGTTGGATGCAGGCTGCAGATACAGCAGTAAAAGCAGTATCAGACTGCATTTGCGGCAGTTACGGGAGTAATTATAAGCCATTCTTGCCGATAAAACCGGATACAGTGGTTGGTTTGGAATTTGATGCTATTAGATAAATTTATTTAAAAGAACAAGCTTAAGATATGAATCCAAATAATTTAACTATAAAATCCCAGGAGGTTTTTCAGAAAGCCCAGCAATTGGCTTTTAATGAAAAAAATCCAAATATTGAAGTTGAGCACCTCCTCAAGGCGCTGCTCAGTGATGATGATAGCCCGGTTGAATATTTATTAAAAAAGAACAACGTCAATATAAATTTCGTAGAGACAAAGATAGAAGAGGCGTTAAAAAAACTCCCTCACACCCAGGATGGTGAGCCTGCGCAGGTGGTCTCCAGGGATCTGAACAATGTAATGCTACGTGCCGCCGCAACCCTGAAAACGTTCGGCGATGAGTTTGTAAGCGTAGAACATCTGCTGCTCGCAATTGTACAAGGCAACGACAATACCTCCAAGATCTTAAAGGATGCAGGTGGCACAGAAAAAGGCCTGATTGCCGCTATTAAAGAATTAAAAAAAGGCTCTACGGTTTCTTCGCAAACATCAGAAACACAATTTAATGCCCTGAACAGGTACGCAAAAAATCTGAATGAGATGGCCCGGAGCAATAAGCTCGATCCTGTAATTGGCCGCGACGAAGAGATCCGCAGAACGCTGCACATACTTTCCCGCAGAACGAAGAATAACCCCATATTGGTTGGTGAACCGGGTGTAGGTAAAACGGCCATTGCAGAAGGGCTTGCCCACCGTATCATATCGGGAGATGTGCCGGAAAATTTGAAGTCAAAAATTCTCTTTGCCCTGGATATGGGCTTGCTGATAGCAGGAGCAAAGTATAAAGGTGAATTTGAGGAAAGATTGAAATCGGTAATTAAGGAAGTCGGTGACAGCGATGGCGAAATCGTTTTATTTATCGATGAGATTCATACGTTGGTCGGCGCGGGTGGTGGCGATGGTGCAATGGACGCCGCAAATATTTTGAAACCCGCACTTGCCCGCGGCGAGTTGCGTGCTATTGGTGCCACTACCCTGAATGAATATCAAAAATATTTTGAGAAAGACAAGGCGCTAGAACGGCGATTTCAGAAAATACTGATCGATGAACCCAATGTGGACGATGCCATCTCCATCCTGCGTGGATTGAAAGACCGGTATGAAACGCATCACCATGTGCGGATAAAAGACGAGGCAATCATTGCTGCCGTAGAATTATCCCATCGCTACATCACGGATCGTTTTTTACCTGACAAGGCCATTGACCTCATTGACGAAAGCGCGGCAAAGCTTCGGCTGGAAATGAACTCCATGCCTGATGAACTGGACAAACTTGAGCGGGCCATTCGCCAATTGGAAATTGAGCGGGAGGCAATTAAAAGAGAGAAAGACGAAGCGAAACTCAAGGAATTAAACACAGAGATTTCAAACCTCTCCGTACAACGTGATACTTTCAAAGCTAAGTGGCAGCAGGAAAAGGAGCTTGTGGAAAAAGTACAAACTGCGAAAGCTGAAATAGAGCAATTGAAAATGGATGCCGAAAAAGCGGAGCGGGAAGGAGACTATGGCAAGGTTGCCGAGATCAGGTATGGAAAGCTGCAGGAGCATGAAAAGATTATTACCGAATTCACGAAGCAGTTAGAGGACATTAGTGAAAAAAGATTGCTGAAAGAAGAAGTCGATGCGGAAGACATAGCTGAGAGCGTTGCGAAAGCCACCGGTATTCCTGTGAATAAAATGATGCAAAGTGAAAAGGAAAAACTGCTCAATCTCGAAGAAGAGTTGCATAAGAGAGTAGTCGGTCAGGATGAAGCGATAGAAGCGGTATCAGATGCCATCCGCAGGAGCAGCGCTGGCCTGCATGATCCGAAAAAGCCAATCGGCAGTTTCATATTCCTCGGTACTACCGGCGTTGGTAAAACGGAACTGGCCAAAGCCCTGGCAGAATATCTTTTTGACGATGACCGGATGATGACGCGGATAGATATGAGTGAGTATCAGGAGAAACATTCCGTAAGCCGTTTGGTAGGTGCGCCTCCGGGTTATATCGGGTATGATGAAGGCGGGCAGCTAACGGAAGCGGTTAGGCGCAAACCTTACAGCGTGATCCTGCTGGACGAAATTGAAAAAGCTCACCCCGATGTATTTAATATTTTATTGCAGGTGTTGGATGATGGCAGGCTAACGGATAATAAAGGCCGTGTCGTGAATTTTAAAAACACCATCATTATCATGACGAGCAATATGGGCAGCCATATTATCCAGGCAAACCTGGACAATGTTACGGAGGAGAATGAGGAGCAGGTGGTGGCTCAAACAAAGAGGGAGGTAATGGAGTTACTGAGGCAGACTATCCGCCCGGAATTTCTCAACAGGATAGATGAAATCATCATGTTCCATCCACTATTGAGAAAAGAAATCAGGGAGATAATTCGTATTCAGTTGAACGATCTGAAAGCACTGCTTCAAAAGAACGGTGTCGAACTGTCTTTCACCGATTACCTGCTTGATTATTTGGCTGAGAATGGCTTCGATGTGCAATTTGGAGCAAGGCCCTTGAAAAGGCTTATTCAAAAGCAACTCATTAACCAGCTAAGTAAAAAATTACTGAGTGATGATATCGATAAATCGATCCCCGTGCTGGTGGATGTATTTGATGGCACCGTGGTCTTCAGAAATGAAGTGGTGAAACCACAAGAAGCTGTTTAGGTTTTAACCGCTTCACACATTGACGTAAAAATCCCCCGCCACGGCGAGGGATTTTGTTTTTAAAATTTTCATTATCTGAGGAAAAGCATTTCCCTGTACTTTGGAAGTTCCCAGTATTCGTCATCAACTAATAGCTCCAGCTTGTCTACATGGTAACGGATGGTTTCAAAGTGGCTTTTGACCGTTTCTTCGTAAGCCATCGCTTTATCACGGCCACTTTCCAAGCCATTAGCGACTTTCCTGGCATTGATCATTTCCTCTACTCTCTTACTGATGATTGTAACGTGCTCGCTTATCTTGGTAGCAATGTTTTGCTGCACATCGTAAGATCCGCTCTCCAGGCCAAGTTCTTTTAAGCCAAGAATATTTTTCACTAATATATTTTGATACTTGAACGCTGCAGGAAGGATGTACGTGCTGGCAAGATCGCCGAGGATCCTTGCTTCGATCTGTACCTTTTTGATATAGTTTTCCAGCAAAATTTCGTAGCGCGCCTCCAGCTCGCTGTGCGTGTAGATCTTGTGTTTCTCAAACAGCTTCTGCGATTTATTTGTCACAAAAGCATCCAGCGCCAGCGGGGTAGCTTTAATATTTGGCAGTCCCCTTTTTTCAGCCTCGCTTGCCCATTCCTCGCTGTAGTTATTTCCTTCGAACAATACATTCTTGCTCTCAACGATGTACCGCTGTATCACCTGCAGAATGGCAATCTCTTTCTTTTCATTTTTGTCTATCAGCGCATCCACATCTTTTTTGAAATTAGTTAGCGAATCGGCAACAATAGAATTAAGAACCGTCATGGCTGCCGCACAGTTTGCAGACGAACCGACTGCACGAAACTCAAACTTGTTTCCGGTAAATGCAAATGGCGAGGTCCTGTTCCTGTCCGTATTGTCAAGCATCAGCTCAGGAATAGTTTTATGGATATCCAGCTTCAGGATAGCCTCGTCCTGCTCGTCGAAGTTATCACCGACCCTTTTTTCAATTTGATTGAGTACATCTGTCAGGTATTTACCAATAAAGATTGAAATGATCGCAGGTGGTGCTTCGTTAGCGCCAAGCCGGTGATCGTTACCTGAACTGGCAATTGCTGCCCTTAGCAGGTCAGCGTAATCATGCACAGCCTTAATTGTATTCACAAAAAAGGTAAGGAACATGAGGTTGGTCTTTGGGGTTTTACCAGGAGCTAAGAGGTTCACACCGGTGTTGGTAGCCATGCTCCAGTTGTTGTGTTTACCGCTACCGTTTATACCCGCAAAAGGTTTTTCGTGGAGCAACACCATCAGCCCATGTCTTTTCGCAACCCTGCTCATTACATCCATCAGCAAAGTGTTGTGATCTACGGCAAGATTAACTTCCTCAAAAATTGGTGCACACTCAAATTGGCTGGGTGCAACTTCGTTGTGACGCGTGCGAAGCGGAATGCCCAGTTTATAAGCCTCCTCTTCATAGTCACGCATGAAAGCGTATACGCGTTCCGGTATGGAGCCAAAATAGTGATCCTCTAATTGCTGGCCTTTGGGTGGCGCATGTCCAATTACTGTACGGCCAGTCATCACGATGTCCGGGCGGGCATTGGCAATTGCAGAATCGATTACAAAATATTCCTGCTCCCAACCCAGGGTAGCTGTTACATTGGTTACATTTTTATCAAAGTATTGACAAACATCTACTGCTGATTTTTCAAGGGCAACAAGGGCTTTCAGTAAGGGAGTTTTTGCATCCAGCGATTCGCCCGTGAATGAAACAAATATTGTTGGAATGCACAGCGTCCGGCCGTTGCCGATTTCCATAATGAACGCAGGGGATGAAGGATCCCAGGCTGTATAGCCCCTGGCTTCAAAGGTTGCCCGCAATCCGCCACTTGGGAAAGATGAGGCATCCGGCTCCTGTTGGATAAGTGCTGCACCGTCAAATTCCTCTAACTCTGTCCCGTCACTTTTTAACGTAAAGAAAGAGTCATGTTTTTCTGCAGTGGCACCTGTCAAAGGCTGAAACCAGTGGGTGTAGTGGGTAACATCTTTTGTCTCTGCCCAGGCTTTAAGGCCGGCAGCGATTTGGTCGCCCATTTTTCTGTCGATTTTGCTCTGCGATTTAATAGATCCCAGGAGGCTTTTATAGGCTTCGTCGCTCAGGAATTTTCGGGCGGTTTTGAGCGTGAAAACATTTTCACCAAAAACCGCCGTTATCTTTTGCGATTTTGGGCCCATTTCTACCCGAGAGTTTGATATAAGGTTTTGTATTGAATTTAGACGTAAAGATTGCATTTATGAAAATTTAGATGGCAAAAGAAAGATTAATCAAGAAAAAAAACAAAGATTTTTTTGGTCGATGTGTTTAAAATTAACCCTTTTGTGGAAAATGATAAATATTCTATTTTTTTGTAATAAAATTTTTTATTTCCATTTTTTGCCAGGAAATGTTGCGTAGAATTGG
>JBBQSI010000190.1:0-6740 GCA_038213975.1 Chitinophagales bacterium | reverse complement strand
ATTGCCTTTTGCCGGCCTCTTCGATGGCAATTTTGCCATCCTCTGCAAGTGTAGGCTGATAGCCCAATTTATGGAGAATATGTATGATCACTTTTTGATTTACCACATTATCTTCAGCAATAAGTATTTCCAGCGGGTGTTTTTTTGCAAAGTCGGATGGCAATTGTTGCTTGTCTTTTGTTCCCGGCGCGCCAACATTGCTTTGAGGCTGCAATACGTTTAAAATATGTTTGCTTAGAACATGCTGCCTCACGGGTTTATTGAGTACGGAGCTAAAAAGACCTGAGCTCATTTTACTAAATTCTTCTCCAATGGAGCTGAGAAGGATTATTGGCATCGATGGATAAAGCTGCTTTACATTTTCTGCAAACTCCACCCCGTCCATTGACGGCATTTGCATATCTGTTAGTATGAGTTCTATTTCCTGGTCTTTTGCCAGGATGGCCAGTCCCTTTGCGGCGGATTCTGCAAGCACAGGCGTTAAATTCCAATTCTCCAATTGGCTTTTAAGTACAGCAAGATTGGTAATATTGTCATCAATCAGCAAAACCTTCTTGTCATGAAGGTCTTCCATATCATACTCCCTGTAAGCCTTTACGGTTTTGATGCCCGGCACTGTGGTTATGGTAAATGAGAATGTAGAGCCCTGGCCCTCTGTACTCTCCACCTTTACATCACCCCCCATCAGTTTTACTAATTTTTCTGAGATGGCGAGTCCAAGTCCTGTGCCTCCATATTTTCGGGTGGTGGTAGAGTCGACCTGTGAAAATGCTTTAAAAAGACGCTCCAGTTTATTGGGAGGGATGCCTATACCGGTATCGCGTACCTCAAATTTCAACACCATATTTTCAAGATCGTAGGGCTTGGCTAAATGAACGCCTACAAACACTTCCCCTTTTTCCGTAAATTTCATAGCGTTGCCGACAAGATTTGTCAAAATTTGTCTTAGCCTTAGATCGTCTCCCACAATTTGGCAGGGCACATTATCATCAATCTGGTAAATAAGATCGAGGCGCATTGCGGCTGCCTTTACGCCAAAAATGTCAAGTACATCTTCAACACAAACCCGCAAATTAAAATCATCACTTTCCAGTTCCATATTGCCGGATTCAATTTTAGAAAAATCTAGAATATCATTGATCACGTTGAGCAGGCTCTCACCGCAGGTAGTTATGATATTCGTGTATTCACGCTGCTGCTCGGTGAGCGAAGTTTCTCCCAATAAGGAAGACATTCCTATAACACCATTCATGGGTGTTCGTATCTCATGGCTCATGGTAGCCAGGAAAACACTTTTAGCCTGGTTGGCAACCTCGGCCTCCATTCGTGCTGCGTCCGCTTTCAGGTAAGCTTTTTCAAGTTCTTCGGCATTTAACCTTCTTTCCTCGTGTAGCAGGGCTTCCTTTTGGAATAACGCCAGTTCCAGCGATTGATTAATATTTTTTTCATTATACTTTTTCAACTGGTAAGCCCACAGCCCACAGATGTAAAAGATAATTGCTGCCAGTATTGTATGGATGATGAAGGTTTGCAGGTTAAAATAATCCAGTTGCGTAAAATAAATATTTTCCACACCTATATTCTGCAGGTAACTTAGCGTAGCATGGTGGATAACTACCACTATCATCATAGGTATCTGGAGCTGCCACTTTTGATAAGTGATCAGCACGGCGCTACCGATGAATGCAAAAAAATGCATTTCAAATAAACCATGCATCTGGTAAATGTACTGGGCCATAAAAATGGCTATGACCACGCTTAGCACGTATTGATAAAGATCTGAATCCGGCAACCCCACCTTACAGAGATAGTAAGCCGCAAGACATGATCCTCCTACTCCAAAAGCAATAAGCCACGTAGAATAAAATATGGCTAATATAAGACCGGTAAAAAAGAAACCAAGAAGAAAAAAATTCATCAATTTGTCAGACCTCTTTTTTACTTCGAGGCTGAAGGCATCTATATGCATGGTTCTTTCCGGGACAATAGTCTTCATTGGTTCTGGTTATTTTTTACAGTCGGGCAATTGGCACCCATAAGCTTTTAATGCAAACTGGTTAAAGAAAGTATGGCGATTGCTCAACAGGCTGTCAAGTGCCTGTTGCGCATAATTGGTTTTGGAATCGGTACAATAGCGGCTCCTGTTATAATTTCCTCGATAAACCAATCTTTGTTTGTTATCTACAATTACTGCCTGTGGGGTGGAGTATACACCGCACGCCTTAGCGATGGATTCATTAAAAAAAACAGGGATTTGCAAATCAAATTTATCCTGTATTTGCTTTGCGGTGTAACTGTCGTTATTTAATACCACGATGGCAAATGCTACTTCATTTCCGTAGTAATTTACGAGTGATTTAAAATGATCCATATTGAATCTTGAACATGGGCAATCGGGATTAAAGAAATGCAGAAAGAGTGGTTTTGAGATTTTTGGCTGTATGCTTCCGGGAAGACTTATTTTATTTCCAAGCTGCAACGCTACGTAGTCTTTAGGAACGGGTGTAGGTAAACTATACACCAACTCGTTATACCAAAATAATAAAGCTACAAGTGTAAAAAGTACAGCCAGTAAAGTGAATACGATTGCCTTTCTGATTAGCATAATTAAAAAACGGATTTTTGCTGTGATAATTGTACTGTAGTGAAAGAGGGAGTTGATAAAAGGCAACTTGTTTTGGAGCTTACAACACGCGTTCGGCACAAGCATCCGCTTGTGTCCCCCTCACTGGTGCAGGTCTCCCGACCTGTGCATGACCGTTACTAAAAGGGTCACTCTTTAGTGTCACAAAACGATTCGGTGAATCATTGCCGGGCTCCATCATCCTTTCCCATTAGCAAACAATTAGTTGCGATGTTTTATTCCGGGCTTCGTTAATGTAGCTGGCGGGTTGGAATAGTAACGGAATGACCCGGGTCAGGAGACCCGCGCCAGCTGAGCCAGCTAAAAAATTCCAATCAAACAGAATGTAAGCTATAACCTAATCAAAAAACGACGTGATCTCCTTCTTCAGATTTTTCCATTGGTCTTTATCACCGGTAATGATTTGTCCAACTTCCTTCAACTTGGATGTGCCAAAGCCAAAAGCTTCCTTCAGACCAATATGTGGCGGCAGCGACAATTCCCCTGCGTTGACGACGGCATCGATGATAAAAGGTTTGGTGGACGCTTTTGCCTGCAGGATGGCGGCTTCGATGTCTGCGGCATGTTCTACCCGCACGCCTTCGCCACCGCAGAGCCGGGCGTAGTCAGCAAAATTCATGTTCACTTGCCGCAGCGCATCCAGCGCAGGTGCCAGGCCGGCCTCTTCCATTTCCAGTTTCACAAAACTTAGTTCGCCGTTGTTCAGCACCAGTATTTTTATCGGCAGTTCATACCGCACGGCGGTGATGAAATCCTGCATGGACATATTGAAGGCGCCATCGCCACAGAGTCCCCACACTTCCCGGCCGGGGAAAGCAAATTGCGCACCCATCGCAGCGGGTAAGCCCACCGCCATGGAACCATGATTGAACGAACCGATCATGCGGCGCTGCGAATGAAATGAAATATAGTGCGCCGCCCAGATAACGGCGGTACCCGTCTCCACGGTGAAGATGGCATCAGCAGCCGCATGGTCATTGATAAACTGCGCAAAGATCTGCGGGTGCAGCGGTTCGATATCCCGTGATGGGTCGGCCTCTTCCTTTTTATGCTCCCGCCATTTTTGAAAACTCTCCGTATGCTTTTGTAAGAAATCGCCTTCCTTCTTTGCCTGCAGCAGCGGCATCAACTTATCAATAAATGCCTTCACATCACCATGCACGCCAATGTTAACCGGTGTGCGGTTACCAATATTTTCCGCACGTATATCAACCTGTATTGTCTGTGTATCATGGGGCAAAAAATCTATGTAAGGGAAATCTGTGGCGAGCATAAGCAGCAAGTCGCACTTCATCACGGCATTGTAACCGGAAGGATTACCGATAAGGCCAGTGAGCCCGGCGACATTGGCAGTATCATGATCAAAAATATCAGTAGCTTTCAACGAATGCGTTATGGGCGCATTCAGCAATTGCGCCAGCGACAAGACCGCTTCGCGTGCGTGCCTGCAACCATCACCCGCGAATATGCCGATATTGCCGGCTGCGTTGATGGCATCGGCCGCTTTTTGCACGGAACCGTCACCGGGGACCAGCGTGGCGTCTGAATAAAATACATCGTGTATGAGGTCCCCGTTCTCTGCTTTCATCTCCGCGACATTGGCGGCGATCTCGATGCGGCACACGGTACGGTGTGCGACGGCAATTTGTATCGCACGCTGGATAATGAGCGGCGCTTCTTCCGGCGTTTTTATGATGGCCTGGTATTCACAGATATCATCAAACACTTTTTTGAGATCTACTTCCTGGAAATAATTGGTGCCCCGCTGCCGCTGCGCTACCTGCCCGGTGATGGCCAGCACGGGCGTGCGTTCTTTCTTCGCATTGTACAAACCGTTCACCAGGTGCAATGCCCCGGGGCCAACGGTACCGGCACACACCGCAAGATTACCTGTCGTAATGCTGTCACCAAAAGCCGCAAAGGCCGCATTCTCTTCATGCTTGAAGCCAAGCCACTCTACGCCATCCTTCTCTTCTATGGCTTTTACAAAATAATTGAGGGCATCGCCGGTGACACCATATACACGTTTTACACCGGCCTGCACCAGCATATCTAATAATTGTTCTGAAACATTTTGTGCCATCTTCCTATATTTATAAGGTTACCTGAAATGATGGTTCGCGGGACACGATCCATGGCTGGTTTGTTACATAAATTACGCCAACAAGAAGGGCCTTCAAATAATGATTCTCGCGGACACCAACCGAGAATGTTGGATGTTGGATGTTGGATTTACATGTTGGATGTTGGATGTTAAAGAAATTGCTTGCGTAATTCGTAATTCGTAATTCTCCCAATAGCTATCGGGATCATAATTTTAATCCCCTACTCCGTTCTCAATGACTTCATCCCGAAATAACCGGGATTTCGTTTTGCTCACTCTGTTCGCAAAGACTCAACAGGATTTGCAACTGCCACTTTAATTGCCTGGAAGCTTACGGTGATTAATGCAATTAATACAGCAAGTATGGCAGCTAATACAAACACCCACCAACTAATGTCTATTCGATAAGCAAATTCCTGCAACTACTTATCCATGACAAACCAAGCAACAGGAAATGCCAGTACGGCGGCAATACTTACCAACTGCAGAAAATCTCTTGACAACAAGGCGACAAGGCTACTAACACTTGCTCCGAGTACTTTGCGAATACCAATTTCTTTAATCCGTTGTTGTGCGGCATAAATGGCGAGCCCAAATAAACCAAGGCATGCAATTAGAATAGTGAGGACCGCCACTGCAATGAATATAGTTTCCCTAATGTGATCTTCCCGGTAAAACAGGTACCATTGTTTATCTAGAAAATGATATTCAAATAAATGATTTTGATCAATAGCATGCAGAATCGCGTCCATACCCGCGATTGTCTTACTTACATCGCGAGTCGGTATTCTTGCGGTGAAATAGTCGATGCTTTGTACCGGATTATTTTGAAAACCAAGTATCATCGGCGCCAATGGTTCCCGCAAACTCTGAAAATTAAAATCCTTTACTATCCCTATTACCCTTGCTTTAAAAGGACCATTCCCCTGCATTTCTATTAATTGTTCCTCTGGCTCTGCGATACCGAAGTTTTTCGCCGCTGTTTCATTGATAATGACCGCAGAAGAATCCGCCGCTCCTGCGTAAAAATTCCGTCCGGATCTCAGAGAAACTTGATAGGTTTTTAAAAACTGATCATCTATCCCAAGGAAATACATATCCGCCCCCTCTGCGTTCTGTATTTCTCCGCCCTTCACTTTTATTTTCGGAATGTCCTTCCATTCGCCGGGAACCCTTGAACTAACACATACGCTTTGCACCTGCGCCAGTTTCGAAAATTCTGTCTTAATCGTTTGTGCGCTCCGCCGTACTTTGCCACTGTTAATATCTACCACCACAAGCTGGTCTTTTTTGAAGCCCATGTCTTTTGTATTCACAAATCTTATCTGCATGTACACGACCGCGGTAGCTATGATCATGATGATGGAAAGGGCAAACTGGAACACGACTAAAGAGCGGCGGAGTGATAGGTTTCCTTTGCCAATATTGATCTTGCTTTTAAATAACTGAATTGGTTTAAGATTGGATTGAAACAGCGCGGGATAAACACCCGATACTAATCCGACAACAAACATGACAGCAGCAACCCCGAGCCATATTCGGTAATCAGTGAACAGGCTCAGTTGCTTTTCTGCAAATTCATTAAAATACGGCAGTAATATTTGTACAAGACCCAATGCCAAGACCAAAGCAACTACTGTTGTCAAAAAAGCCTCGGATAGAAATTGTTCCACCAATGTTTTTCTGGAGGCACCCGCTACTTTACGCACGGCAATTTCTTTGGCTCTGTTGGCAAAGCCAGCCGTTGTTAAATTCATATAATTGATGCAGGCAATAAGCAACACAAATACGGCAATGATGGAAAAAATATAGATGTAAGTGATGTTTCCCTTGCTGAATGAATTCTCGATATCATCCGAATAAAAATGAATATCCCGCAGGGGCTGCAAGATGTAATTGCTTTTTTCCGACACATCACTACTTTTATTAGCTGCGACAAGCCGGTTGATTTTTGTTTCAGCATCGCGTGCACTCGCCTTGGCATTCAATAAT
>JBBQSI010000189.1:0-6759 GCA_038213975.1 Chitinophagales bacterium | reverse complement strand
ACTCGACCTCGTAATAAACAATGCATCCACACTCGGTGAATTGCCAATGCCCTGTTTGTTAGATCAGCCGGTGGACAAACTGCACACCGTTTTTCATACCAACGTCATCGCACCTTTATCGCTTTTACAAAAATAATGAACAGAAATGACCCTGTACGAATGGACAGGTACGAAGGCAAAAAGGATTAGTTGAGGATACCGCGTTGGATGGCATTATTGATTGCTTCCGTGCGGTTGGTAGCAATGAGTTTGGAAAGAATGGAAGTGATGTGAAACTTGATCGTTCGTTCTGAAAGATATAACTGGGAAGCGATTTGCCGATTCGATAGCCCTTCACGAACGAGGTGCAGGACTTCGAGTTCCCTTTTTGTCAGCGGCGAAGCAGGATATTGCAGTGGCGGGGCTTTTTGTTTTTTATTGTCTTCGTTAGTTCCCACGGCAGCGGCCGCTGAAAACTGGTCTTCCAATTCTTTCAGGTTGAAGACCGCCAGCTCGATGGCGTTTTTGACTTTTCTATCCTGGTCGGTATCCAAACCTTTGCCCGTCGTGTCCAGGTCGCGGATGAGTTCATCTACGCGTGGCTGAAAGACACGTTCAAATATTTCGTTGAAGTTTTGCGTGTGGCCTTGCTGGTACGTGTTCTGGATCCGGGTGCGTTGTATCGTGACAGCGATAAGTTGTGAAACCATTTGCAACAATTCCAGTTTTTCCCGCTCCAGTTTTTGGGACTCCCGGGTGAGTAAATTGATCAGCCCGGCTTTTTTGCCGCCGATGGTGATGGGAATAGTAGAATGGAATTTCAGATTACGGTCACCGGATTTTATATTCTTTAACCGGCTGCAGGTAACCTCACTAATGTTTAAGGGTTTGGCAATGTCATTAGACAAATAAGTTTCTATGCAAAAACACCAGCCGGATAATCTCTCGGGATGATTGCCAAGGGCTGGTGGTAAGTTGTACGTAGCAGCGAGGTAGACAGATTTTATATCCGGCTGCACGAGCCAGATCCAGCCGGAATCGAGATCCAAAACCTCAATGGTTGTCCCCAATGCGGCACGCAAAGCAGAGGGAAGTGCAAACTCACGGTTAAGATTGGCCGCAATTTCAAAGAGAGCCGGATAAAATTTTGGATCGATCATGTAGAGAAATCCATGTGCAATAAGAGGAGATTATTTTTTGGCTTTATCATCCAGCAGGTCTCGATAACCGATGAGTTGAATATTTTTCTTTCGAATATAGTCCATCACTTTTTTACTGGTAAAAAGATCGGTGACGCCCTGGCGATCTTCCGCGACGTCTTCGTACCCGATATGGTGTACAGCTTGTAGTTCGTCATTGTTCAAACCGGGATGATCTACAAACAGATACGTTTTACGCGGCTCTAAAGAATCCAGCATATTGATGAAGCTGTTGATCTTTTCTTCCGAGGTTTTCCTGGGGCCTTTATAGCCGGTCCCTTTTACATCAAATTCCGCGAGGTCAATATCCAGCCCGTATTCGGCAGATAGTTTCTTTGCGAGGTCTCTTGTTTCATCCGACAAAGCGGTACAGCCCATGTGCCCTGAAATGTGCGTGAGTTGCGGAATATCTTTCTTCGCCCTCTCTATCTGCGCCCTGAATTCCTTTTCCATGTCTGCTATCGTCCATTTGTTCTCGCGAATAGACTTGCCGGGATAATTCTTATTTGGAAAAACCATGGGATAAAAATAACCACTGCTATCGGTGAGGCTTTTACAATCCGACATGGGCCGCCATTTCACGTTGTCCCATTCGCTGGTTAATGCCAGGTGAACGCCAACATCTGCATTGGGTATTTGCTTTAGCAATTGAACAGCTTCAGGGTACCAGGGAGAAGGCACGATAACCTCGATAGACTTTTCGAATCCTTCAGTAAAACATTTCATTAAGGCTTCGTTGCCCGAGTGGGTGTAGCCCATATCATCACCGCGAACGATCAACCTCGGAGGCTGTGAAAAAACGGATAGGTGGAGGACAGTGATTAAAAAAGTAAACAGCAGTCTATGCATGATCAGTTCTTTTATCTGAAGTTACGTGCTTCGCTTATCATCTACTAAATCAAACAAGCTTGGAAATACCAGCCGCTATCCCAACCATTCTAGGAATCGTGAAACAAGTCTTCTTTGCGTTGCAACATCTCCTTTGAAACCTGCACCTGGTCGCTGTCGCCTGCGCCCAGCTTTGATATTATCTGATCGTAGCTTTTCGCATCACGATTCTGGCTAAGCTTAAACACGTTGTCCATTGAGAGCACCTCTATTTCGAAGGCGACAATTGCTTTCATCATTTTTTTCAAATATTCTTCCGGCAAATTTTCAAAAACTGTTGGCGATCGTTGATCGCCCTTCTCGAAGTGCAGGGAAGTTTTCTTTAAAACTTCAACAAGACCTTCATCGCCTAAAAAATTAAACTTGCCGCGGATGTGGACTGACATATAGTTCCAGGTGGAAACCTGGTGCGGATCAGTATACCAACTGGCACTAACGTAAGTATGTGCACCCGAAAAAACACAGAGCACCTTTTCGCTGTGTGCAAATGCCTTGTGATGATCGGTGTTTCGTTTAATGTGCCCGGTTAGTACCAACCCGCTATCACGTTCTTCAATAAAAACGGGGACCTGCGTTGCTACCGGGAAGCCATCTTTCCCAACTCCAGTGATCAAAGCAAACGGTTGTTGATGAACAAAAGCAAGCAGCGTAGCCTGGTCGTGTTCTTTAAAATGGGGAACGTCGTACATTAAAAAATTTAAACTGCATGTGGACAGAGCAACACGTTACATAAGAAAACGCTCCGAGACAATCTTGCCATCTTTCACCTCGTAAATGCAAAGTTCCTTCATATCCATTTCGCCCCGCTCCTTCATAGTGACGTGCATGCGCATCGTACAGGCAAACGAATTATCGGCCACTAATGGATCGGAGACTTCCATATCATGGGTTTCCTGCACCATATTCGCCCACGCTTTCCCCTTTTCCTTGATCGCATCGAGTCCCTTTGTTTCTTTTTTGAATTGGGGCGTTTCGTGCGCCTCGATACTCACTGCATCCTGGGCGAATAATTCATTCTGTGCTTTCTCAAAGTCGCCTTGCCGGCAAAATTCAACCAGCCTGGTTGCAATTTCTGTTGTTGTCATGATTTTGCTGTTTTTATTAAAAATAAAATTTTTTAGCTTTGTTGAGCCAGTGCCCGTCTGACGGAAAACTTATGCTGTTCACCTATTTCTTCATCAATATAAATTTTTTACCGATGAAATTGGGTTTCCTTTTAGTTACCGCGCTAATCAGTTTTTTTTCCGGCCTTCGATTTTTCACCGAAAAATCAAACGAAATTTCAGCGCAGTCTGTTGAACTGGTTAATCAAAAAAAAATGCGCACCGCTCTTTCCTGCTCGCCGGACTGGTCTACTTACCAACTTACGCAAGCTGAAATAGAACAAATGGTTCCCTTACCGGGTACGGGATCTTACACCTGGGACATCCATTCACGTGATGACAGTGCACAATTCTATTTTAACCAGGGCATTAAACTGTACTATGGTTTTCATATCATCGAATCTTTGCCATCGTTTAAAAAAGCGCAACTTTTTGACTCCACCAACGCTATGCTCTATTGGGGCGAAGCACTGGCCTATGGCCCCAACATCAATGATGCCGAATATTCTGAACGTGCAGAGCCGCTTTTTGCCATTCGGCGGGCCGAAAAACTTAGCACAAACTGCACGCCCAAGGAGAAAGTATTGATCCAGGCCATGCTGGCACATTATTCAGGTGATTCGGCGAAACAAAGAGAAGAATTAAACATTGCTTACGCAGAAGAAATGGAAAAAGCCTACACCCGATTTCCCAATGATGGAGAGATTGGTGCATTGTATGCTGATGCAATCATGAACACACATCCCTGGGATACCTGGGACCACCATGGGAAGCCAAAACTGTGGACGCCGGAGTTGATCGATGTTTTGGAAGGCGTATTAAAAAATTATCCTGATCATCCCGGCGCGAACCATTATTACATCCATACAATGGAGGCCGGTCCCTTTGCCATAAAAGCCAATAACAGCGCTGAAAAACTTGGTCGCCTGGCGCCGGGCCTCTCTCACCTGGTACACATGCCTTCACACATTTATATCCGTACGGGCCAATATGCAAAGGGCATTGCGGTGAACGAGGAGGCAGTAAAAGTGTATGAAAAGTATTTGTCACTGTATCCCGAGGTTGTCAATAATGCCTTCATTTACGATTATCACAACCGGCACATGCAGGCGGCGTGTTCCATAAATTCAGATAATTATGCAAAAGCAATTGCCGATGCGCTGGAATGCCAAAATGCAATTGACACAACACAACTATTGTTAGAGGCACCTTTCGGAAATTATCTCCAGTACATATACATGACGCCGCAACTCACCATGATCGCTTTCGAAAAATGGAAGGATATTCTTGAGATACCGGACATTGATTCAACCCAGCATTTCGGCAGCCTCATCCAGACGTTTGCGAAAGGGCTGGCTTACACTAATACCGGACGCGTGCCGGAAGCAAAGAACTCATTGAAAAAGCTCGATTATTTCCTGGGCATACCTGATATCTCAACTTTAATGTATCCTTTTAATGCGCCGGTGACGCCGGGAAGAGTGGCACGTCACATTCTGCAGGGAGCGATTTATGAAAAAGAAAATAACATGCAGGCCGCCATTGAAAGTTACAAAAAGGGAGTAGCCACCGAAGATTCACTCGTTTACCAGGAGCCGCGGGACTGGCTGGTGCCAGCAAGGCATTTTCTTGGAAAAGCATTATTGAAAGAAAAACATTTTGCTGAAGCTGCAAATGTTTTCAAAAAAGACTTGACCTACCAGCCCGAAAACTACACATCCGCTACCGGCCTTAAAAAGGCGCTACAGCATAAAAAATAAAACGCAAAAAAGCCGCATCCAAAATGAATGCGGCTTTTCAATTACCCCTATATAAATTATTTCTCTTCTAATTTCATTGTGGAATCATCTGTCTTTGCCTTGGTCTTTCTCTTCTTTTTTCCTTTAGATGATTCATTCTCGATAGCCTTTCTTTCAATCTCCGCCTGCTCAGCCTGGTAAGCAGCATTCATTGAGTCACGTTTTGCTTGTTCCATGCGCTGCATTTCGTCTTTCATCCTGGCTTTGTCGGCCTGCCTCATTTGTTCAGCTTCTGCCTTTCTCTGATCCAGCACAGCATATTCTTTCTGCAATTTTGTAGATACAGCATTGTTCAAAACCATCGCAAATTTTGAGCGGGACATGTAAGTGGAGTATGGATTTACTCCCTGACTCTGGTAGCCAAAAACGGAATTCAACACATCGTACACTTCTTTTTCTGGCATCAGTGCACCGGGTTTGAAAGCTTTTCCCTCTTCGAAAGGAGCATTTACACCTTTTTCCATTAATCCCCGGGCTGCACTGTTGTAAATACTATTTTCAGGCAGGCCTTCTACATTTTCAGCAGGTGTAGCGCTGGCATCTGTTATCATTGTAGCATCGGTAGTCACCGTGGCATCTGCAGCCATTGTTGCATCGGTAGTTGCCGTCGCATCTGTCGCCATTGTTGCACTGCTGTTAGGATTAATTGCCATCATATTTGAGTCCATTGACTCAACAGGCATCGCAGCTTCGTCTACTACTTTCTTAATTGCATCCAACGAAGAATTCAGAGCTACAATAAAATCGCCTTTTCTTACTGGCTCGTTGCCGCGAAAGGTATTGTCATCATAAACGAGGGTAACATTATTATCCAAAAGGTTTTGTACGCTCGTGTATGACCGGGCACTATCAGAGAGATCACTTAACTCTGTAATTGCCGCAGTAGTAGCGTAATTCCTTTCGACGTAAGCCGGCTCGTCTGATTTTATTTTGGTTTTGCCTGACTTTGTTTTAATCTTTGATTTTGTTTGGGCAATTGTCCCTTCCATCATAAAGGAAAAAATGAACAGGAAGGAAAAGAGCTTTAAATACTTCTTCATCGTTTTGATTTTTAGGTTATAATGATAATCGTAATTATCGTTAGCAACTCCCATTTACCAAATTCAATGCCTGAATTTTGCAAACCTCAAAAATTCATGTGAAAGAACTTTAAAAACGCCTTTGAAACTCGTAATTTTGCCTTAAAAACTGAAAAAATCAGTTCGCTTTATGGAAATTTCTAAGCCTTCTATTCTGGAATCCGAAGAGATTGATTTGCTGACCGAACTTGACCTGGGTTTTCAACTAATTGTTTGGAATGATGACGTCACCACTTTTGAATGGGTAATTACCACGCTCGTAGAAATTTGCAAACATTCACAGGAGCAGGCCGAGCAATGTGCAATGATCATTCATTCGAAAGGAAAATACACGGTAAAGACCGGTGCTTATGATTTCCTAAAACCGATGTGTGACGCCATCACAGAAAGGGGCATCGGGGCAACCATCGAAGAACTCTCGGAGCACTGAGCTATTATATAATGCCAGTTCTTCTACCACGGTTACACCCGCAATTTCCACCTTCTCACTTCGCTGACGAAACAGGTTTGCTTGCAATAGGCGGTAATCTCTCACAAGAAACGCTACTCACGGCTTATAAGCGGGGCATTTTCCCCTGGTATAATGAAGATGAACCAATTTGCTGGTACACACCAGATCCCCGGTTTGTACTGCTTCCGGAAAATTTGTATGTAAGTAAGAGTATGAAACAAGTGTTGAAGAGAAAAGAGTTTCTGTTCCGGCGGAATGCTG
>JBBQSI010000188.1:0-6771 GCA_038213975.1 Chitinophagales bacterium | reverse complement strand
CAAAGCCGGTTGAATAGCGGCTGTTACCTTCTCCCTGTCCTTATCTGCACTTACTGCCAGGGCAAGCGGCAGTTCTATTTCTTCGTCGGGCTTTAGCCCAAACCATTCTTTTAAACGGCTGTTGCCTCTAAATTTATTTGTGGCAGGATTTAAATCCCAGGTGCCTAATTCCGTTGCTTCAATGGCAAACTGTAGGGCTCGTTCACTTTCTTCAAGTGCCTTTGCTGCTTTTACTTTTTCTGTGGTTTCAATCACGGTAACCAGCACGCCACCTACTTCACCATCTGCTAACCCGATAGGACTGTAAGAGAAATCAAAAACACATTCTTCCAAAAATCCATTCCTGTCCAATTGCAAAATAAAGTCGGGGAAGCCAACCGGTGTACCCTGCATTACACCTTCAAACATTGGCCCTATGGTGGGCCATATTTCTGCAAAAGTTTTGCGTGTGCTGATGCCCAATGCCTGCGGATGTTTTGTGGCGCCAAGAATAGGACGGTAACCATCGTTATACAATTGAATATATTCCTTGCCCCAGGCTATGTACATACCAAAGGGAGAATCGAGCATGATACGTACGGCAATACGCAAACTTTGGGGCCATATATCAGGACTGCCAACAGCAGTTTTTGACCAATCAAATGAACGGATAAGCTCTCCCATTTCACCACCGCCAGTAAGAAATGCAGGTATTATTTCTTCTTTCGCCCTCATGGTTGATTACTGAATGCAGTTGGCATCGATTTTTATTTAATAAAGATGCAAATTTGTTTTGAAAAGGAAGGAACCGATTTTAACATTACCTGTTTTTGTACAGATCAGTGTGCGATTAAAAAACTTCAGTATTCGGAAAGCTTTTCTTTTTCTGTATTGCTATTCCCGGCGTATTGCGTGCAGGAATTTTGTTCAGGCTTCGTTCGTGTGCCGGGTTGTAATTGCCGCACAATTACATAAGCCATTTCTGAATCTATGGGTATTGCTTTGGGCAATTGCTTAAATGCATCGAGACCTCCGGCAGATGCTCCAATACCAATAACAGGAAAGTCGGGTTCGGCGGAAGCCGTTTGATTTTGTCGCCCATGCTTCGGTTTTAATTTTGGTCGAAATCATTGCTCGTCCTGCCCGGTACAAACGCCCGCACAAATTGCTTACTATGCCTGGCGCTTCCAGGACCGCGTAAAGCTCTGGAAGCCTGTCGATAACAACATTGAGCAGCTGAAAAATCTGCTAGAAGCCCCGGCTTTGATGGCTACGCCTTCACCTGGAGGAAGTAGTTGCAGTTATACATTTTAGATTGTCGTTAGAACAATCGGGCTAACAAATTTTAATAATATGTCCTAATCGCCGCCCTGATTTAAGTCTCGAACCCTTCTTTATCCGGATGTTCTGCCACTGAGTTCGCGGGCTTTTTATCCAGCAGTACGATTTCATTTGCTACCACTTCGCAGACATACCTTATTTCACCCATCACATTGGTATAGCTCCGATGCTTCGACCGGTCTTGTAGAGAGAGAAGGCTACTCTTCCGTACATATTCCCGGGTAAACGCAGCTAGCCATCGCCAGTGTTTTGAATCGCTATTTCTCCCAGCCGCAATCTCTTACACCTGTTCCCTTCCGGCCGGTGATTGCGTCGCCAAGGTCTTCTCTTGCTTCTTCTGCAATGCCATGTAATTGCTCAACGACCTCAGGAAAATATTCTTTCACATCGTAACGCTCGCCGGGATCGCGCCGCAGATCATAAAGGGCAAGTTGATACTGGTGTTTCTCATCTGTTTTCCCCGGAAAGCCATCTTTGCCAGGGGCAAAACCCTGGTACGTCCTGCCTTTGTGCGGCAACACCAGTTTCCAGGCATCTTTCCTTACTGCTTCCAACTGGTTATTTCCATAATAATAATAAAAAGTGTTTCTCGGCTCAGCCATGGTGTCGCCGGTCATCAGTGCATACATATCCACTCCGTCAATCTTATGATACGGCAGCGTGCCGCCGGTAAGTTTGGCGACTGTTGGGAGTATATCAATGGTTGAAGACAACTTACTACAGACAGTACCTGCAGGAATTTTGCCCGGCCAACGCATTATGCATGGCTCCCGCTGGCCGCCTTCAAAGCTCGTGCCCTTGCCTTCCCGCAGCCCGCCGGTGCTCCCGGCATGATTACCAAAGTTCAGCCAGGGACCATTATCGCTGGTGAAAATTACAAGGGTATTTTTTTCCAGGTCATACTTTTTCAACGCTTTCATTATTTCTCCAACCGACCAGTCAATTTCCATAATTACATCACCATACAAACCTTGCTTGCTCTTGCCTTTAAATTTTGATGAGGCCGCAATTGGTACATGGGGCATGCTATGCGGGAGGTATAGAAAAAAAGGTTTGCGTTGGTTTCTTTTGATAAAGTCAACACTTTTTTCAGTGTACAAGGTGGTAAGTATAGCCTGGTCCCCGAGGGTGCGGATCTCCCGGCTCTTTTCATTTCCTGCAATTAGCGGTAACGGAGGATATCGTGACTTCCGGTCAGAAGTGTCTGTGACAGGCGTACCATCGTAATTCACCGGCCACATATCGTTAGAGTAAGGGAGACCTGCGTATTCATCAAAGCCATGCTGCAGCGGTAAAAATTGCCTGTAAGATCCAAGATGCCATTTACCAAAAATTGCTGTTGCATACCCTCTTTCTTTTACCACTTCGGCAATCGTTTTTTCTTCCTGGCTGATACCATTCTTATTCCACGGCGCCAACGCATTGAATATGCTCACCCTGTTAGGATAGCACCCTGTAAGCAGGGCAGCCCGGGAAGCAGAGCAAACCGCTTCCGCAGCATAAAATTGGGTGAACATCATCCCTTCAGCAGCCAGCCGGTCTATGTTGGGTGTAGTGTAGTTGACAGCACCATACCTGCCGACGTCGCCATAGCCGAGATCATCACAAAAGATGATGACGATGTTAGGAAGAGATGACTGCTGCTGTGCAAGAATAAAACCGGGAAATAATAAAAAGAGGGAACATAAAAAAAATGACACTCGATGCATACTGGTGGTAGTTGGCTGACTACAAGATAAGGATTAGCCAGGTTAAGACCGCCATTCCCCGAGGCCCTGGCGCAAAACTTTCCAATCACTTGTGGTGCAGTCGACAACCGTAGACGGAGTAAGGCCGCCCGGGCCGCCGTCGATAACGAGATCGACGAGATTTGAAAAATTCTCAAAGATAATCTCCGGGTCGGTGTACTCTTCTGCCATTTCTCCCGGCAGCGAAGTGCTAAGGATGGGATTTCCTAATTCCTGGATGATGTCCTGGCAAATAACGTTGTCGGGTACACGTAAACCTATAGTGTCTTTTTTGCTTTTGAGAATTTTTGGTACCTGCTTGCTGGCTGGCAGGATGAACGTGTACGGGCCGGGCAGGTAATTCTTCAGCACACGGTAGAGGGGCGTATTTATGCTTTTTGTGTAATCGCTGAGGTGACTGAGGTCACGGCAGATAAAACTGAGTTGGGCCTTTGCCGGGTTAATATTTTTAATAAGGCAGATCTTTTCAATGGCCTTTGGCTGGCTGATATCGCAACCCAACCCATAAATAGTATCAGTGGGATAGATAATGACGCCGCCGCCTTTTAAAGTCTCCACGACCTGCTTTATTTTCCGCTCTTGCGGATTTTTTGGATGGATGGATAATAACATAATGAATTGTACTTGACTGATTTGGCTTATATGCAAAGTTAGGGGTGAAATGAGATGTCAAAAGTGAAGAGGCTGTAAACCGGCTAATTAACTGCATATCCTATACATTTGCAGCATTTCAGCAAAATATAAATTTCATAAATGGCGGTTATCTCTGTGGGAACTATGGCTTTTGACGCCATCGAAACCCCCTTCGGCAAAATCGACAAAATTGTAGGTGGCTCGGCCACATACGTAGCATATGCAGCCAGCCACCTCACGCAACCAGTGCGACAGATTTCAATTGTTGGGGAAGACTTCCCGGAAGATGAGATGGAGACCCTCCGGAAACGCGGGGTTGATCTGTCGGGCGTGGAAATCGTTAAGGGAAAAAAATCGTTCTTCTGGAGTGGCAAATACCACCTGGATATGAACACGCGTGATACGCTGATTACAGATCTGAATGTGCTGGCTGATTTTGATCCCAGGGTTCCCGACAGCTACCAGGGATCGGAATTCCTGATGCTCGGCAACCTGATGCCCTCCATCCAGATGAAAGTGATCGATCAATTATCAAAACGCCCCAAGCTAATTGTGCTGGACACAATGAACTTTTGGATGGAGACCGCTTTTGAGGATTTGAAAAAAGCGTTCGGGATGATAGACGTCTTACTGATTAACGACAGTGAGGCGCGCCAGCTAAGCGGCGAATACTCGCTGGTAAAAGCTGCAAAGAAAATCCTGGAAATGGGACCGGCATTCCTCATAATCAAAAAGGGTGAACACGGCGCATTACTCTTTCATGATAACCACGTATTTTTCGCACCTGCGTTACCGTTAGAAGACGTTTTTGATCCCACAGGAGCCGGTGATGCCTTCGCGGGTGGCTTCATAGGTCATCTTTCCCGAACCAGAGACATCAGCTTTGAAAACATGAAGACTGCAATTATCGTTGGCAGCGCCATGGCCAGTTTTTGCGTAGAAAAATTTGGTCCGCAGCGTTTGAAAGAGATTACCAAAAAAGAAATTGATACCAGGCTGGGAGAGTTTGTACAACTGGTTAATTTCGATATTGACCTGGTTTAACTGCCGGCCGCCGAATAAATATTACCAAGTGCTTGATCTTATCGTTCTTTTTTTCCTCACCCGCGAAATCGGCAGGATCGCTTTCAGAAAAGGCCTCAAACCCGTATCCTGGAAAATATATAATGTAGTCGGTTGGCTGGGAGCAGAATTGATCGGCATACTTATCGGTATCATGGTTTTCGGAGCAGATAACCTTGTGTCTGTTCAGCTTTTTGCTTTTGCCTTTGCGATTACGAGTTACTTTATCATCAAGGCCCAGTTGAACAAATTGCCAGACCAGGATATGGATGAAGAAATCAATAACATTGGCCGGTAACATCTGATCACTGTCGCCGCGCCAGCACGATTGTTTTCTTAAAGTGCTCCGTTTTTCCTTCGGCATTAAAAACATCTACTACAATCACATATATCCCCTGCGAAAGCGGCTGTTGCTGGTCATCCAGTCCATCCCAACGGTAATAACCGGAGATGCCACTCAAAGCATTTTTTTGCAGAAAACGCACGGGCCTGCCATTGGCAGAAAACAAGGTGATATTTGCAACGTAGCCCGGTGAAGGAAACTCATAACGGATCTCGGCAAAATCATCTATCCCGTCATTATCGGGTGAGAAAACAGGAGGCACGATCGTGATCCGGGTAGTCGAATTTGGGATTAAGCGTTCCTGTGAGTTTTTGTAACCGGGCGTACCATAGCCGGCAGTCGTGGCTGCTGAATGAAAGTTGCTTTGTTGCGACGATCCATTTACATCACTTCTTTCCAGGGAAACGCCTTCTCTGTTTGTGAGCAATGGAAAATGCCATTTCTGAGAATAGGCTACTTCATCCAACAGTGTCCCCAGCCCATCTACCAGCACTACATTGCCTTTATCGTCCGGGAGAGAGGGCAGCTTATTGACCTTTATTACTGCAGCAGGATCCAAAACCGTGAAATAGCGTGCAACGGAAACAGGATCAGTTGTAAATGCCAGGAATTCGCCAGGCGCAAAAAGTCTTGTGACAGGAGATAGCTGACTCAAACTAGCAACTTCGCCTGCTGAATTTCTATTGGCAATAAATAGTTCTTTTAAATCGATGAGTTTATCAGAGCGATTGTACAGTTCAACATAATCGCTACCCCCGGGTGGAGGATTAAAAAGAATTTCGTTTATAACAATGTCAAGCGGAACTGGTGGCTGCGGTACGCCTATTTTTACGGTTTGCGAGATTCCGGCATTTCCCGCGCAGTCAGTAACTCCGCTCACGGTCAGGCTATAAACTTCGCCGGCAACCAGTTGATTTCGTGTAACGAGTTTTACACTATCAAACAGCGGGGGCACCAGCGAAACAGCAGCGATCTGCGGGGATGGCTGCAACATAAACCGGGACAACAGCTGCTCATTATCCTGGCTCAGCGGTTCATCAAAAACTAGGATAATTGTCGTGTCACTAAACAGCGACGCGTATAGCAGCCGGGGAGGATCGCTGTCTGTGTTATTGCCATCTATGGAATTAATTTTGCCGGGGGTTCCCCCACGCGGATCATCACTTGCCTTCCAGTTTTTTTCGGCAACACATGGGGCAAAATGATCGATCATTTCAAGCGACCACCCGCCATCTTTTTTTGCAACACTTTGGTACCAGCTATCATTGTAGGCGACACCATGGATGACTTCACCATTTGGATCCAATAACAAAATTCTGTCCTTGTCATTATTTAGCGCGGGGAAGCCGGCAACCGTCAGCGTCTTTCCAAATACTGATAAATATTGACCGGCGGAAGCACTGCATACAATAAGAAAACTATCCGGTTCAAGCAGGAAATCACCCATTGATGCAGACGTATCTGAAGCATCAGCGATTCTCCAGTTCCTGAGATTAACGGGGGACGGAGAGATGTTCCTTAGCTCGATCCATTCATAGGCAGGCAATCCAACCCCCGGCGTTGGGTCGGCCATTATCTCATCAATTACAACATCATAGCGTTGAGGCAATCGAAATAGAAAAGGGATTGACATAACGCCAGCTACATTTCCAGCTAAATCAGCAA
>JBBQSI010000187.1:0-6788 GCA_038213975.1 Chitinophagales bacterium | reverse complement strand
ATGTGTGAGCGATGCGCGAAATGCACTTTCCCCGGTGACTTTTATTTTGTATGCAGCAAAAATTTTAATAAAGCGTCAAAGTCTTTTTTGGCAATCGTGTTTCTGAACTGGTCGGGCATTAATGTATATTTTGAGGGGACTTTATCCTTGATATCCGCTTTTGAAACAGAAAATTCCTGCCCGCCGGGATTGGCGAATATCAAAGTTTGTCCTTCTTCCCTTCTAAATAAACCATTTAATGTATTGCCGTTTTTCAGCGTAATATTAAATACCCTGAAGGCTTGCGCAATATTACCGTTTGGATTTAAAATTTTTTCTGTCAGCGCATTTTGTCCCCAGTTGCCGATACCATCCAATTGTGGTCCAATCATACCTCCGTCACCTTTTATCTGGTGGCACATACTGCAGTTTTGAACAAATACCTGCCGCCCGGTAGAAACGGTTACAGAAGTGGAATCAAAATTTTGCAATCTATCGGCAATTAATTTTTTACGTTCTTCTACACCACTTTCTGTTTGCATTATTTTTTCCAGTGCGGCTGTCTGGGAACTGCTACTGTTTGCCAACAGCCGTTCTCTTATTGATACATCATTGAGAAGCTCTCCATTTACATTTTTTTCTTTTGCAGCATCTATCAGAAGTGCGATGCCTTTTTGGTTCTTAACTAATTCTTTTACGATTGCAAGCTGGAGGAATTGAGGCCTCCCGGTTAGCCCTTTTTGCAGTGTTTTTAATACATCAGGGGTCGGATTTATTCCCAAGGCACTCACGAGTTTTTCACGCATCTCCTCAGCCTCTGCGATGTTGTTGAACACTTCAGACACAAAAAATGTATTTCGTTGTGGAGCAATGGTCATAAGGGCTGTTGCCGCAGCTGCTCTTGCCTCAATATCCCCTTTTATATTTCGTAATATGGAAAGCATTTGCGGTTCCATAGCTGTCAATTTTAAATCTGTGATTATTCCCGCGGCACGAATTTGCTGTGCCGAAATTTCACCGGGCCCCTTCAACGGCAGAGAGACTATTACAGGGAAGAAGCTACCAATTCCTATTCCTCCTGGCGAACGCGAACTGTCTACAACTTCGAGGTAACCCGCCTGATTTTTATATTTTGACAAATCGAAAGTTATTGGATGGATAAAATCCTTCTCAGTCATTTTTTCGGTTGTCTTGTGCCTGGATTCAGCAACGATTTCACCACTACCTTTCAAGCGTATGCGAACAACATTTCTCGAAACACCGAGGTTCGGTTCCTGGTAAAAAAGATCATCATCGAATACAGAAAAAGACAATTTTGCCGGCAGGCTAAAATAGGGTGAATGTAATTTGCCGGTAGGGCTATACTCGTATTGACTCCATATAAAATCCATAGGCATCGAGCCGGCTACACTGTACTGCCTTACCACATTCCAGGGGTTTAATCCGGTCCATTCTCTTTCATTATTAATGTGCAACCATCCGCCGTCTTTACCTTCTACTTCTTTGAGAAGTGAACCTGCGAGTGACATGCCCCATTTTTTGACAGTGGTGCTAACAGGTACACCTTTTTGAGCCATTCCTTTGCGGATAGTCTGGTATATTTCATATTGTTTTTTGCTGTTATCGCTAAATTGGTTTTTAATCATCGCTATCGCCTGATTTAGCCTGCCGGGAGATACATATCGGCCCACGTACTCAAGTGAACGCGTCATTTGCTCCTGTGGTAAACTATGCTTTTTTATATAGTCCAATGTGAATGAAGCGCCTTCCTGCGACGGCACGTCCGGCATAATCTTTATCAGCATCGCCATATCACTATCGTTCCATTGTGTGTTTACAACATTATGCATCACTTTTTCGATTCGCAAGTTCTCTCTTAGGCTGATAAGAGTTGTATAGGTGAGATGATTATCTTTCTCATCACTATTCTTGTATGAAGCGAGTAAGAGCTTTACATCGCCTTGTTCAGGAAACGCTGAAAAGACTTCAGTGGCAGCACGCTTTACATGCGGATTGGAATTATTTAATTCCTGCAACACGAGTTGCTCTTGCTTGTCACTCAGTTTTTTTGTTTCTGCAAGTACCCTCAGTGCATGAGTTTGCACCATAGGATCGCTGTTCGTAATTGCTTTATCAAGTACATCCTCCGGCAATGCATTTAACCGGTATAGCAACCAAAGAGTTTGAATAAATGCTTTACTATTCTGCTTCGAAGCAATAGCCTGCCTCAGGGGAACAATCGCTTTCTGGCCGAAGCGATCATATACCTGGTTGGCAATGATCATTCTCAAGCTCAGTTGAGGATGATTTAAGTTGCTGATCAATTCCGGAAGAGATGCTGTTGCCCAGTTCGTTGTTTTTTGAGACGTTTTATTTTTATCGCCTACGTAGGTAATCTTCCAGATGCGCCCGCTTTTGCGATCACGTCCGGGATTACTAAGATCCACTTCATAGTGCCCGATGATCTTGTTGTAAAAGTCGGCAACATACATAGCGCCATCAGGTCCCAGTTTTATATTTACCGGCCTGAACCACGGATCTGAGCTTACTAAAAAATCCGGTTCTTTCTCACTCACTGGAGAAGATCCCTCCCAATGTATCGAGTTACGATTGATGCGGCATGTAACCACATCTCCATTAAAAAAAGTATTCTGATATTCTTTGGGAAATCCATCTCCGATATAATATACCAGGCCGGAGAGAGCCGTTGATCCCAATTCATAGCTCATCATCTCGGGAGCAAAACCGATAGCAGGAGATCTTTTGCCAAAATGCGGATACTCGGCACCATTTATCATTTGGTAAATGGGCTTTGAATGACAGTCGACCGAATAGAGATACCCCCATTCGTCGTAAGTAAAACCAAAGGGGTTTACGCGTCCAAAGGAAGTTTGCTCTACTCTGCTTCCATCTTCTTTAAATCGAAAAGTATTTCCGGACGACATCGTTATTGAATCTCCATCTGAACCCGCAACAGTTGAAGTGTTTGTAAATCCATGGCAGGAATTGATCCACCCATCGAACCCTCTTACAAAATTACTTACCATGCCATGGGTATCCTGGTGGCCAAATGCGCCAAGCATAATTTTTTTATCATCATATTTTCCATCTCCATCCTTATCAATAAAGTGATACACGTTGGGAATGCTATAGCCGATCGCACCATCTTTTACTGGAATAAGGCCTATCGGAATATTAAGGTCATCAGCAAAATGTGTGAACTTATCGGCCTTGCCATCACCATCGGTATCTTCCAATACGGTAATACGATCGTGGCCTGCTCCAGGGGCTGCCGCCATAGGATATTCTGATGACTGGCTCACCCATAACCTTCCCGCGGCATCGAATTCCATATTTATTGGCTTGCTGATATCGGGTTCTGAAGCAAATAGTGAGATCTCAAAACCGGGCGGCAAATGAAAACCCGCGAGCTCCTGCTCAGGTGTTTGAAAATCAGTTGTGCGAATGTGATCCCCGAACTTCTTCCCACTTACATTACTGCTGTCAAACCCAACCGGATCACGGCCGGGAGTATTAGCATTTTTGCAGAACAGGCCTAAAAAAAAAGTCAATGAAAATAATAAGCTCTTCCCAACCCTGCCCATAAAGTTATTTATTGTTAATCCAGACTAGCATCTTCCCCGGTTCCCTGTTATCCCAGGCGTAATAAGGCACGAAGGTTACTTTCTTAGACTGAAGGGTTGTTTGTAATACTTTTATGCCCTGCAAGATTCCCTTGCCATCGACAACCCGGAATTTATTTTTTGGAGTAAGAGAAAGTTTTTCGATATCTACACCTTCATTTCCTGCCTTCTCCAGGCAGTAAACAACCGGACCTCTCTGGATGGCCCGCTTTCCTATATTTGCTTTCACTCTCGGGTCTGCAGCTACTTCCTCTACCGGCATATCCAAATTAAGTAAAATGACATCTCCTTGTGACCAGGCTCTCCCAATAGATAGGTAGCCTTCCTCCCAGGTTGGATTAGCAATTTGCTTTCCATTCACTTTGAGTGTATAAGACTTGCACCAATCCGGAATACGCAACTTAATCTTTCCATCTACCGTATGCTCCGGGTTTATTTTGATAGATATTGATCCTTCCCAGGGATAAGCAGTTTCCTGCACGATTTCTAACGCTGTGCCTTTCAGATGCGTCTTTGCGGCATTTGCCGCATATAAATTAATGAATAAACTACTGTCATCAGTCATGTAAAAATAATTTCCTACCGAAGGAAGAAATCTGGAAATATTGCTTGGGCAGCATGCAGTACCAAACCAGCGTTGACGATGATGATCCCCGTCTGATTCAAGCGGGTTCACATAAAAGAAGTGATCACCGGCCAGAGAAACGCCGGCTAACACGGCATTGTACATAGCGCGTTCCATCACATTGGCATACTTTGCATTCCCGGTCATGATGTTCATCCGGCTGTTCCAAAAAACCATTCCAACGGAAGCACATGTTTCGCTGTAGGCACTCTTGTTCGGAAGATCAAAATCTTCTACGAATCCTTCATTTGTATGTGACGAACCAATGCCACCTGTGATATACATATTCCGCAGGACCACGTCATCCCACAACTTGAACAATGCTGTATGATAGATAGTATCGTCGTAAGCAGCTGAAATGTCTGCCATACCGGTGAACATATACATATCCCGCACTGCATGCCCGTCGATATTATCCAGGCTGGCAACAGGAAATTGATTTTGACAATTTCTATTGCTTTGATCACTGGACATCCACATAGGCCCCATCATGAAACCCTTACCTCTTTCGTCCAAAATCCATTTTGAGAGATCGAGGTATTTTTTTTCATTGGTGGCGTGATACAGTTTTACCAGCGCTAGTTCTATCTCCTGGTGACCGGGAACCCAATCCCGTTTTCCCGGACCGAACATGGAATCCAGGTGATCTGCAAATTTTGTGGCAACATTGAGAAATGTCCTTTTTCCGGTCGCATTGAAATAGGCGACGGCAGCTTCTATCATGTGTCCGCCGCAATACATTTCATGGCGGCCAAAATCTGTCCACCGGCCGTGATCATCCCAATAATCCCGCTTGTGCGGCAGGGTAAAAAATGTGTTTAAATAACCATCCTTCTGCTGGGCCTTCGAGATATAGCCAATCCATTCATCTAAAATAGCTTCAACTTCAGGATTGTAATTATTTTGAAGTGAATAGGCCATTCCCTCCATGGCCTTATAGACATCAGAATCGTCAAAAAAAGTGCCTTCAAATTCACCTTCTTTTAATCCTGCCGCTTTTTGAAAATTGGAAATTCTACTTGATGAGTCCCGCAGTTGGGCAATACAAACGGGCAATGTAACGCGGGAGTGAGTCTGTAAGCGTGACGCCCAGAATCCATTTGTGAATTTCACAGCGGTGAAGGGGACTGCCTTGATATTTTCCTGCGGATATACTTCAGCAGCTAAAAAAGCTATGGAAAGAAATGTTGCAAGGAGGCATTTGATTTTCATCGGATAGGTAAGTTTTAGGGACGAATATTTTTTTCAGACAAGGTAACATGAATACTGCGCGACAGGACAGCCGGTGCTTGATTTTTAATAGTAAAATTGATACAGGCATAACAGCTAAATTCAAAGCTATTATTTTCAACGGAAAAATTTATCCTTCACTTAACCGTAACTGTAATTGTATTATCATCAAGACGAAACTAAAATGGATTTGGATGTTCGGCCGAATCAGGAAAAGACCTTGCCACCGAAATCTGTTGAACATGATCATTTACCCTGAATTTCCTCTGACAGCTTTTTATAATACAATTCCGCTTTATCCAGCCTTTCCAGGATTCCGTTATCAACAGAGGGTTTTTCCTTTTCCTGCTCTCTTATTCTCTCAATGAAATCTACCTGTTTTTGAATAATACCTGGTGCTTTGACCTTATCGTACGTTGGCTTATTATCGACGACATAGTATACAGGAGTCGTGTGCGCTACTGCGCCATTTTCACAGTACACTACTGCCGCTATCCACTGGCTTTTCTTTATTGAATGCGTGATGTCAATCGATAAAGAATCCATTTTGCCGACATTGATTTTCTCTGTTACCATTCCGTCATTATTGTAAATCGCAACCCGTTCTATCACACCTATCGCCGGGTTGGAAAGTGCCTTCACCATTAAGCGACTGGCGTGTGGTTTTTCCACATTTTCGATTGTACCAGGTAATTCTCCATCCGCCGTAAATAAAAGTGCCGGGCCGTTCGACACAAATGTATTTCCTGCTTTTAGCGCAGCGAACCAATTATCTACTGAAAAATTATTACCAGTATAGGCAAAGGTTCTTACGTCTCCTATCGTTGAAGCCCATGGAAAGTCACTGCCGGCAGCTGCCGTGATTTTAAAACCCAGGTTCAGGTAATCGTAATAGTCGGCCGTATTCAACCGGAGAAATTGAAGCAACTCTATAAAATCAATCTCGTTACTGGTGATGTGCCATGGGAATCCCTGGTCAAAGCCCTTCCAGGCAAAGTGCGCATAGCCTATCAGTGCTCCCGGCTGCAGGTGCAGTTTTTCAAATACCAGGTCATAATAAAAATACTTAGAGGTATCACGCACCTGCTTATTGATATTTAAACCAATGATATGGCCAATTTCATTGCGGGGATCTTCCTGCCCGGAAATGAGGCAATAATTTCCCAGGCATTGACGAAACTCCTTTCCAAATCCGTCCACCTTAAAATCGGTGCCAAGATGATGGCCCATTTCAAGCATGTTCACTATATGAACATCTTCAGCTTTAGCCATCTGCAACAGGTACTGTTTATATTCAGGTTTATCAGTGG
>JBBQSI010000186.1:0-6834 GCA_038213975.1 Chitinophagales bacterium | reverse complement strand
CTTTGCCAGAAAGACCGGATCCCAAGTCTTTTCATTCCGATTGACCTCGTACCTTCCCCCAGTTTCTTTGCTACCGGGATCATCTGTATATAAGGATGCAAGCACTTCAAACTTTTTAGAACCATCCTCTACTTCCTGCTTGTATTCTTTTAGTTGGTCTACTGCGTAAGATTCAAGATCACGGCTGGCTTTGGGATACATTACAATTTGGCCAACCTCAAGTTCGGATTCGTAGTAGTGCAAACTGTCTTTTGGTATTTTATCATAAAACTCCTGCACTTCTTTCGGGGTGATCCGAACATTCTCTACAATTTTATTTCGTTCGCCCTGTGCAAGCTTTTGCTCTCTGAAGGTTTGCTTGAAATCCTCTTTGAGTTGGAAAACTGATTTTCCAGCTACCTGTTCTAAAACTTCTTTTGAACCATAGCGGGAGATAAAGTACCTGATCTTGTTATCGATATCTGCCTCCACCTCTTCATCAGATACGGGAAGAGAATCTATCTCTGCTTGCAATACCAGCGCTTTGATGCCAAGGGCTTGCTCAAGCAACAGACACTTAGCGTTTGGCGGAACACTTACTCCCTGCCTTTCCATATCTGCAATGCTGTTTTCAATATCACTTTTAAGAATAATCTTATCACCGATCGTGGCGATGATCTTGTCCGCAATTACTCTCTTCGTTTGAGAAAAGGAAGCGGAAAGCGTGAATATGGAAACAAGGAAAAGGAAAACTTTTTGCATGAAGACTTACTTTAAACCGGATAAACAGAGCCTGGAACACATAAAAATACGAAGAGGCGATAGCTAACGACCTTGGGGAAAGTTAAAAATTTGGTATGGTTATCCTTTGCCGCGATTATAAAGTACGCTTCACCTCCACTTCTTCGAAGGCTTCGATCAGATCACCCACCCGCGCATCATGGTAATTTTTCAGGCTAGCGCCACATTCCATATTGTTAGATACTTCCTTCACATCATCTTTGAAGCGTTTGAGACTTCCCAATTCACCCGTGTGAACAATAATACCGTCTCTCACCAATCGCACCCTATTGTTACGCGCAACTTTTCCTTCTACTACCATACAACCTGCGACACTTACTTTATCAAACTTGTAGGTTTCTTTCACTTCGAGTACACCAAGCACTTTCTCCTGGATCTTCGGCTCCAACATACCTTCCATAGCGCTTTTCACTTCGTCGATCGCATCATAAATGATGGAGTAGGTTTTGATTTCGACGCCCTCATTTTCCGCAAGGCGCGAGGCCTGCAAAGCTGGCCGAACGTTAAATCCTATAATTACTGCATCGGATGCAGTAGCGAGCAGAACGTCACTTTCTGTAATCTGTCCTACGCCTTTATGTACCACACTTATAGCAATCTCCTCAGTGCTCAGTTTTTGGAGTGAATCACTCAATGCTTCCACCGACCCATCCACATCACCACGGATAATCAGGTTCAGCTGTTTAAAGTTGCCCAGGGCAAGACGACGGCCGATTTCATCGAGCGTAATATGTTTCTTGGCGCGGATACCCTGCTCCCGCATAATCTGTGCCCGGCGACTGGAAATATCTTTGGCTTCAGATTCGTCTTCATATACTTTAAATGTTTCACCAGCCTGTGGTGCCCCATTCAAACCCAATATTAATACGGGCGTTGATGGAGGTGCGGTTTCTACCCGTTGGTTGCGCTCGTTGAACATGGCTTTCACGCGGCCATAATTTTGACCCGACACGAGTATATCACCAACTTCCAAAGTTCCATTTTGTACAAGGATGGTGGCCACATATCCACGTCCTTTATCCAGGGACGCCTCGATAACGGTTCCGTTTGCATATTTGGACGGATTGGCTTTGAGGTTGAGCAGATCTGATTCCAGCAGTACTTTATCCAGCAGATCGTCAATATTCAGTCCTGATTTTGCGCTTATCTCCTGGCTTTGAAACTTACCACCCCAATCTTCGACGAGAATGTTCATGCCAGCCAACTGTTCTTTTATTTTTTCAGGATTTGCTCCTTCTTTATCAATTTTATTTAATGCAAAAATCATGGGAACAGTCGCTGCCTGTGCGTGGGAGATGGCCTCCTTCGTTTGTGGCATCACTGCGTCATCTGCAGCGACAACAATCACCGCAATGTCAGTGACCTTAGCACCACGTGCACGCATAGCCGTAAACGCTTCGTGGCCAGGTGTATCAAGGAAAGTTATTTCCCTGCCGTTTTTCAGTGTTACCTCGTAAGCTCCAATGTGCTGTGTAATACCGCCCGCTTCACCGGCGATCACATTTGCTTCCCGGATGTAGTCAAGCAACGATGTTTTTCCGTGGTCAACGTGACCCATGATGGTTACAATCGGCGGCCTGGTTTCCATATCCTCTTCAGCATCTTCTTCCTCTTCTTCTTCCATCTCGCTTTCCGTGTCGATGCCGATGAATTCTACTTCATAATTAAACTCTCCGGCCACCAATTCAATTACGTCTGCCTCCAGGCGCTGGTTGATTGACACCATGATACCAAGGCTCATACACTTGCTGATGACGTCCGCAAAACTTACGTCCATCAGGTTAGCGAATTCACTTACAGAAATAAATTCCGTGACCTGCAGCTTGTTGGATGTAGGATTTTCTCCCACGGTTTCTGCGGCCTCTTCTCTTTTTGCTCTCCTGTATTTTGCTTTAAGGCTTTTTCCGCGGCCACCTGATCCCGCAAGCTTAGCCTGTGTTTCTTTGATTTTGTCCTGTATCTCTTTTTGATCGATTTCTTTATCCTCCCGGCGACCAATTGGTTCGCGGCTAAATCTGCCCGGCGGACGTGATGCAGGGAATCTTGAAGCGCCTTGCCCACTCACCGTCTTCTTCTCAACAACAATTCTTTTTCTTTTCCTCCGTTCGTCAGCAGGCTTGGGCTTGGTACCGGGATGCTTTGGCAATTCTATTTTGCCCATGATCTTCGGACCTTCCAGGCGGGAGGCCTTAATATTCGAAAGTACAACTGCATCGGGTTCGGCAGTAACGGCAGCAGCAGGAGTTACGGCAGCCGGAACTTCTATTTTAGTTTCTTCCTCTTTCGGCTTTTCTTCTTTCGGCTTTTCTGCTTTAGCTGCTGCTTCTTTCTTGGGCCTTGTAGATGAGTCAATAGTTGACAGATCAATCTTGTCAACTACTTTCAATCCTTCTACCTCCGGCGCATCTATCTTCATTACTTTAGCCTCCACCGCCTGCTCCTCTACTACTTCCGGTGCAGGTGGGACAACTTCTTCAACTACGGGCTCCTCATCCTTACCAGCCTTATCAGTCTTCACTTCTTCTGCCACTGGTGCAGGTGGCGCAGGCTCTTCTTTTTTTGTTTCTTTTTTACTAAAAGAAAGATCCTGTTCGTCTCGTCTTTTTTTGTAATCAGTAACGGCATTTTTTGGAAGGTCAATTTGCTCGGCTTTTTGCCTTGCTACTTTATCCGTCTGAAATTCTACCTGCAATACGCGGTACATGTCTTCGGAAATTTTAGAGTTTGGCTTTAGCTCGTCGCTTTCGAAACCCTTGGACACAAGGAAGTCTACCAAGGTGTCTTTACCTATGTTGAATTCCTTGGCCGCAGCCATTACTCTCGGTGTATTTACTTCTGCCATTTAAAGCCTTCCTTTTTCTTTGCCCGGTAGAGCGCAGCTATTTTTTTTGTAAAATTAAATTCCTGCGAACTTAAGCCCTTAATCGTCCGCAAATTCTTCTTTTAATATCTTTTTTACTTCAGCAATGGTTTCTTTTTCCATATCTGTACGTCGCTCTAACTCTTCATCGGACAACAAAAGCACACTCTTAGCTGTATCACAACCAATCTTTTTCAGTTCATCAATTACCCATGTTTCGATCTCGTCAGTAAATTCATCCAGGTCCACATCAAACTCTTCAACTTCTCCTTCGTTATCACGGAAAACATCCAATTCCAACCCTGTAAGTTCGCAGGCAAGTTTTATGTTGACACCGCGGCGCCCGATGGCCAGGCTTACCTGGTCAGGCTTCAAAAAAATCTTTGCATGTTTGGCCTCAAGATCCACGTCCATACTGGTGATCTTGGCAGGCGTAAGTGAACGCTGTATCAGTAACTGGATATTGTTTGTCCAGTTGATGACGTCAATATTTTCATTTTTCAGTTCCCGTACAATACCATGTATCCTGCTACCTTTCATACCTACGCAGGCACCTACAGGATCAATCCTGTCATCGAAGCTTTCTACAGCTACTTTTGCTCTCTCTCCCGGGTCCCGCACAATCTTCCGGATCACGATAAGGCCGTCGAAGATCTCAGGCACCTCTATTTCCAACAGCTTCGCCAGGAAGCCAGGATCGGTACGTGATACAATAATGACAGCCTGGTTATTCTTTAATTCAACTTTTTTTACAACGGCCCTGATGGACTCACCTTTTTTGAAATAATCAGAAGGTATTTGCTCTGATTTTGGCAGCAACATCTCGTTTCCTTCTTCATCCAGCAGGAGAATTTCCTTCTTCCACACCTGGTACACCTCGCCGGAGATGATCTCCCCTACGCGGTCTTCGTATTTTTTTAATAAAATATTTTTCTTCAGATCATTGATGCGGCTTGCCAGCGTTTGCTTTCCGGCAAGAATGGCGCGACGGCCAAACTCTTTTTGGATATCCACTTCCTCATACAATTCCTCACCTACCTGGTAATCCGGCTCTATCTTAATGGCATCTTTATATTCAATCTCCGTAAGTGTGTTGTAAAGATCATCGTCATCAACTATTGTTCTTCTCCTGAAAATCTCGAGGTCACCCTTTTGGTCATTTACGATTACGTCAAAATTTTCATCTGAACCATATTTTTTCCTGATAAGTGTTTTAAAAACATCCTCCATCACTTTCATGAGCGTGGGACGGTCGATGTTCTCTGCGTCTTTAAACTCCTGAAATGATTCGATCAAATTAATACTTGCCATTGTTCATAATTTAAAATTTTACAAGCACCGTCGTGCGTTTTATGTTTTCAAAAGGAATTTTTTCCTGTGTTTCTATCGCTTTCTTTCCCTTGCCCTGCGTTACCAGTATAGTAATGAAATCAGCCGTTGCATCAAGAAGTTTACCTGTAGTGATGGCACTTTCACCGGTCAACACTTCCACTTCCCGCCCTATATTTTTGCGGTACTGGCGCTGCAACTTCAAAGGCTCTTCAACGCCTGGCGAGGATACCTCAATAGAAAAATTACCATCCGGAAAAAAACCCGTTTCTTCAATATGCTTATAAAGAATTCTGTTGACCTGCGCACATTTTGCAATATTGATCCCGTCTTCAGAATCCAGCAGCACCACGATCTTATTTCCTATATTGATTTTCAGGTCCACGAGAAAGTCGTTGCCGGATTCATCCAGCATTTTTTCCAAAAAACCGTGAATGTCATTGTATGGTTCTTCAAAGATCATGATACCCACTTTTAGAAAAAGAAGAAGGGAACGCTTCCGTTCCCTTCACAAATTCTTATTTCGGGGCAAAGATATACCAATCTTGAAATACGATCCAAATATTGTTAAAGTGAACTCCCCGATATCGCCAAAGCCTATTTAATTTTATATTTTTGTTTTATGAACATTTTCAGGCTCGCCTTAGAGTTATTTTTAATCTACATGCTGTATAAGCTCATTGTAGATTTTATTATCCCGGTATATCGTTCCACAAAAAAAATTAAAGAGCAATTTGGCGACATACAGTCAAAAATGCAGGAGGATATGACTGATTATCAGCAGCGCAAAAATAGTCCCCCACCAGAAGCTCCTCAGAAAGAGGGTGATTATATAGAATTCGAGGAGGTAAAAAAGTAATCAAAATTCTGCCCAACTAAGGTTTTCCACTAACACGCCCGGCTCTAACAAAATTCCTTGCATTCCAGCCGCCACTGCAGCACCGACATTCTGCTTCGAATCATCAATAAAAATTGTTTTTTCCGGGTCCAGTTCATTTTCTCTCAACACAAACTGGTATATCTCCAGGTCTGGCTTACGCATGCCGATTGCAAAAGAATAATAGGCTGTCTCAAAATAAGATTCGAAGTCTTGAGCACGCACTTTTTTACGATAGATTTTTTGGAATTCTTCCAGATGAATGCTATTAGTGTTGCTGAGGAGAAACAAGCGATACTTTTTGCTTAGGTTTTCTAAATAGCCAAGGGTTGTTTCCCGGAAGTCCAGCAACATGGCGTTCCAGGCTGTGGTGATTTCATCGTCAGCAATATTCAAACCAACGCATGTGCGCAAATCATCAAAAAACATCGGGCTTGTTATTGTTCCCTTTTCAAGTTTCTGAAACAATTTATCCGCTTCTGCCTGCGAATACATCGAGTCAAAATCTTTGATACCCAGTTCCTCAAAAGCCTTCCTGGTCAAGAGGTAATCGATATTTAAAATTACCCCTCCGAGATCCAGTATCACTGCATCGATGTCCGGCATATCCAAAGAAAATTCTTTCCCGGCACAAAACGAATTTTTCTATTTTTGCAATCCTTGTTTAAAACAGGGGAGCGGGAAGTTAAGAAATAGAGGCGCGGGGATTGAGCAAAAGACAATTTCAAATTTTTTTGGGCCTATAGCTCAGTCGGTTAGAGCACTTGACTCATAATCAAGTGGTCCCTGGTTCGAGCCCAGGTGGGCCCACGGAAACCGTATCTCTTAAAATGGATGCGGTTTTTTCTTTTTAAAGTTGAATACGGCTTGGGGGCGCAAGAGCACTTGACTCTTCCAAAGGTATCGGAACAAGTGGTGCCTGGTTCTCCCGACATTTGTCGGGACAGGTGGGCCCACGGAAACCGTATCTCTTAAAATGGATGCGGTT
>JBBQSI010000185.1:0-6835 GCA_038213975.1 Chitinophagales bacterium | reverse complement strand
CCATTACGGCTACTGGAAAAACCATTCTCTTAAAGAGAGGCTCGAGGCCGCCTGTTATCTTATCAATCAGTTTTATGGTACGACGCCGCAAACGCCGCTGGATATAACGGTCTTTGCTAAACGCAAACACAAGAATGGCTAATATTTTCAATGATCATTTCAGGGATTTTCTACAAGCACTCAATGATAATAAGGTTGAGTATGTGCTTGTGGGTGGGATGGCCGTTATTTTACACGGCTATGTGCGTGGTACGGGGGACATGGATGTGTGGGTAAATAAGACAAAAAAAAATTATCAAAAACTGGTCGCCGCCTTTTTGCAATTCGGTATGCCAATTTTTGATATGACAGAACAAGCATTTCTTGGAAACGAATTCGATGTGTGGAGTATTGGTGTACCGCCGGTCAAAATAGAAATAATGACAGCGGTAAAGGGGCTTTTTTTTGACGAAACTTATAGCCAAACACAGCTTTATAATGAAGACGGTTTGCAAATCAAATTCATTCATTTGAGTCATCTGCTGCAGGCCAAGAAGGCCGCGGGAAGATTCCGAGACTTAGATGACATAGAGCAGCTTACAAAAAAGTAATACTTCACTTCCGCAGCCGCAGCGGGATCTTCATCGCAGAGTTAATGAGTGTGGGAAGACACCTTGCTAAAGCTTAGACCTATCACGTCTGAGGATAGGGTTGTGAAAAGTCCGGGCTGTTGTAATGATGTGAACGATGTGATGATTGATCCCCAAAACCACACATCACATGCCTTTATCACCGTGCGTGCAGACAGGAAGAATTTAAAAATCGCACTCAGTGATATTTTATATATTGAGAGCCTGAAAGAATATATCAAAATTGTAACAGCCTCAAAAGATATTATAACAAAACAATCTATTTCTTCGTTGGAAGACACATTGCCTCCCAATAGATTCAAAAGAATTCACCGTTCATTTATTATTGCTTTAGATAAAATTGAATCTTTTACTACGGATACAATTGAAATTGCGAAATATGAATTACCAATCAGCCGAATGTACAGGCATGAGGTTGAAAAGATGTTGAAGGGGTGAGCTAATTGCTTAATCAAAACCATACAATCCAACCTGATAATAGCATTTTTGTACTTTCCATGTCTATCACGCCGGTGTCAAAAAGAGAATTTGGAGAAGAACAAAGAAATCGTTTGACTTGTCCGGTGGAAGATCAACCTACTAAACTACTTTTTTCAATGAAAGGAAAATTTGAACCAAATAATATGGAGATAGGCGTCGTGGGCCTTGGGTTAATGGGATGCAGCATCACAACGTGCTTACTAATGGCCGGCCACAAAGTGGTGGCTGTGGCACCTGTTGCAGCTGACCTGGTACATGCTGAGCAAAGAGTTCGCCGTCATCTTTCTGCCTGCAGAAAAGAAAAATTGATTCAACACACTCCGCCATTTTATTTTAAAAATTTGCAGATAACCCGGGATTTTAAAAGGCTGAAAAGCTGCAAACTGGTTATCGAGTGTACACTCGAACAGATCGGTATTAAAAGAACAGTTTTTCAAAAGATCGAAAAAGTGATTGACGACGACGCCCTCCTTACCAGCAACACCTCAGCAATACCGATCAGTATTTTACAAAAAGAAACTAAACAACCGGCAAGGTTTTTTGGACTGCATTGGGCAGAACCTTCGCACACGACGCGATTTTTAGAGATTATCTGTGGCGATGAAAGTGATATAAGCAAAGGGGAATGGCTTTATGAATTATCACATTCCTGGGGAAAAGAACCGACACTGGTTCGAAAGGATATCAGGGGATTCATCACCAACAGGCTAATGTACGCCATGTACAGGGAAGCATTTTATTTGGTGGAAAAAGGATACGCAACTGTGGAAGATGTTGACAGGGCATGCCGAAATAATGCCGGTTATTGGATGACGCTTGTAGGCGTGTTCAGATGGATGGATCTTACGGGTGTCGCCGCCTACCATACCGTAATGAAGGATTTATTTCCTACGCTCAGCAACAGCAAAAAAATTCCCGGTCTCATTGACAAGATTGTAAAAGATGGTGGCAGAGGCGTTGCAAATGCAAAGGGATTTTACGATTATACGCCTGAGGAAGCAAGATTGTGGGAAGAGACATTTCACGAGTTCAGTTACGAGATAAGGAAGCTCGCACTGAAATACCCGGCCGATGGAGTAAAGAAAAAATTGAAGAGAGTGAAAGGGAAAAAATAAATTAACACAAGCCGGCTGTGACTCTATTGTCACTATCAATCTGCTCTTTGAAAAAAGTAAATTGCATAATCCTCAAGGTTTGTTTTTCCTAATCCGACAAAAGGTTTAGTGTCCGTGCAATTATCCTTGCTTTTTTCCCGGTCGCTTACCAGGGCTTTCAAGCGTTTTAATAATTCTATATTCTGAGAATCTTCTAACCGGTTAATTATTTCATAAGCCATGAATCTTTTACCAATATATAATTTCTATCTACATTTACATCGTTGTGATCCCTCTGTAACATTTTTTTTGTTTACTCCCTGTTTTTAATCTTACTCTTGTCGTTCTTCAATATCTTTTGGAAAATTGAGCAGCTATCATTGGCTTTCATGTGAAACACACCGCGTTTTCACCAATTAAAACTATTCAAATGAATTTCGATGAAGCCTTAAGCACAATTCTTACAACGATTGAAAGAGAGCCGCATAAATCAATAATGGTCAAAGACCGTATCGACTTGCTTGATCCTGTACGCAGTTTATTTTTCATCATAATCAATGGAGTTGAAATCACGCAGGCAATACAATACCGGCAGTCAGAAAAACATTTAACCGACCCTGCAGATCGGGGAGCTGATAACTCCGTCCGCCTTGTTGCTGATAAACCGGCCTACGTCCGGGTGTATGTAGAGGCTAGTATGCATGATGTAGCAAATGTGACTGGTACCGTAACAATGCAGGTAATGAGATACGGCATTTGGGTAGATGCCGCACCGCTTATGCAACAGGCACCGTTTTCAATTACTGCTGCAAAAGATCCGGTGTATGCCCGTGAACGCAGCTCTCTATCAAGATCCCTGAATTTTATAATTCCTGCTTCCCGGATGGCTGGACATTTCCGGTTGAGAATACATGTAGAAGTCAAGGGAGATAAACGCTATAGCGCCGAAGAAGAAGGGATAGTAGATGCATCGCTGAAACAAACTTTACGGTTAAGAGGTATCCCGGTGCGTTACCTGGGACCTGATGCATCGGGAAGCCTAATCGACCTGTCCGCGCCTCGCCTTGCCGATTTTCAAAGTACGCTGGCGACCACGCTGCAGATGTTCCCGGTATCACAAACACCGGAGATTTCTCTCGCCGGTGTATTTACATTTAGTGAACCCCTGACTGGGGCTATCGCAAATGGCAATTGCCCATCAAGCTGGAACAATCTTTTGTTTTGGCTGGGTATCGCAAAAGCGGTCGACGGTAACAGGAGTAATATGGTTTACTATGGTTTACTGCCAAACGGTATTCCGCGTGGCGGAGCCGCAGGATGTGGTGGTGGCGGTGGCACCGCTGCCGGATTTATTGATGATGGTATAACTATGGCACATGAAATAGGCCACTACTTCAATTTTGCACACGCCCCGGCATGTTTGCCGGCTGATGATAATAAGTTCGACGTAAACTACCCTGTTTACGAACCATATGAAACGATGTCAATGAGAACGGCCTCTATTGGTGAATATGGTTTAGATTCTACCGGCACCATTTACTCTCCTGTTTCAAGCAGTGATATAATGTCTTATTGTAGTTTCCGGTGGATTTCATTATACCATTATTTACAGCTCCTGGACAACCCGTTGCTGAATCCTCAAATTGTGCGGGGTGCGGGTACCGGCGTCCCTTCATATTACGATGACAGATTTCGTGATCCGCACCGAATTCCTGATCCTACTCCGCCATGGGAAAGCCGGTATGTTTTTCCACAGGAAGAAGTGGCCCGGCAAAATTATGTAGTACTCACAGGTTTTATTAAATATGGCGAAGTGGAAATAGCAAGCGTATTAAAGGCAGATACACGTTTGAATAATTCCGGGCGGAAGTTGGAGGGCTTCATGGCAGAAATCCTTGATGCCAATAGCCGCGTGCTGCACCGAACGTTGTTGCGTCATCTTGAAACACATGCCGGCTGTGGTTGCGGTTGTCATGGGGAAGATCACGATGAACCGGAGGGTGTGGTGCAGGCTATGCTACCGTCTCACGATGAAGCATACACGTACCGCATCCGGAAAGACGAAAATGTGTTATGGTCGAAGCAGGCACCTGACACTTACCCGGAAGTGAATGATGTGCAGGCCCACGTAGAGGGTGACGAAATGATAGTCAGCTGGCGCACGGACTATCCAGGAGAGTTATCCCTGGAACGCATAGTTATGTTCGCTCCGCCGAACAGCGAAGAATGGACAATGCTTGCAATAAACCTAACGGAAGACAGCGCAAGGATCACAGCAAAAACATTACCCGGTGGCGACCTGCAAATCAAAGTACTGGTGACTGATGGTTTCCATTCTGCCAGCGGAAAAACGATGATCAGTTTGCCTGAAGGAGAGCTGAGTGCAGCGATACTGTGGCCGGGAGAAGGAAGTGTAGTACGCACAGGCGGGGCCGTTCGTTTTTGGGGTACTGCCACCCGGGCCTCCGGCGAGCCGTTGCCGGCAGAAGCATTAAGATGGGAAATTGATGGTGTGTTTGCCGGAGAAGGGCCTGAGCTTTGGCATGACCTTCCTGAAATAGACAGTGAACACCGCCTGACCCTAAAAGTAAAATGGAACGAAAAAGAAAGTGAAACTTCCGTGATTTTTTTAGCTACCTGTTGTGGTCAAAAGCCGTATTTGTTTAAAAGGTCTTGAGTGCCCTGCTTATTATTATTTGCTAAACAGCGCACTCTTTTAATTGACTTTGAAACAATGGCGGACCGCGTCGCGAAGCGAATCATACCCATGCTGTTTGGCGGGAAAAAGGAAATGAATATGGCGGGGACGTTCTAAAGAACCAATATGAGAAAGAGCATCACGATCATTAGGATGGGAAGCTAATTTGTCATAGTGTAAAAACAGATTTTCTTGTTGCTCGCTCTCTAAATAAATAGCAATCCTTTGAATTTCCATACGATTTGATACGCTACATTTGATATCTAAAACTTTTGCTATGAAATTTAAACTACTCCTTTTTGCATTGATGGGTTTTTGTTTCTTATCTACTACATCAATGTCGGTAATTAAGCCGGGGATTTCCACCACTAACGTTCAGCAAGTTGAAAAAGTGAAGCCGGCGAAGGTGCATAAATTGAATTTTCTGCAGAGGGTGGTGCTGAAATATTACCTGAAGAAAAATAATGCCACCTTGGTAGATGCAGACAAGTTAGCGTCTACTTCTCTGTTTCTGGGAATAGCGGCCTGCGGTGCGATTGTACTTGGGCTTTTCATCCCTTATCTAATTCTTGCCGCAATACCTGCCGGGGTCGCCGCCATGATCACCGGGGGAAGCGCTATCCGTAATAAGACTTCCCAGGTGACTAAAGCAAAAACAGGCAAAGCGCTCGGATTAGCTGCCATTATCACATTCGGTGCGTTGATAATAGTTGTCATTGCAGCTTTGTCAGGCGGAGTATTCATATAACTTTCCCGCGCCACATTCAGAAATATTCTCCGCTTGGGTTTTTTGCATCTACATGCGGAGCTTTTCTACGCATGTAAAAATTGCACAAACATTTGATTTACCAGTTAATTAATCTCTACATAAAAACATACATCGCCTGTTAATCACAGCGGGAAATGTTGTAAAAATAATAAAACTCTCATACTCGGTTCCCCGCGCTTTTGTACAGCGGCGATAATTAATATGAACCGGCTCTATGCATAAGCGTCATGGTTTTGCCTGCGTTTCGGATTAGCAGTTGGCCGTTGGAAAGTCTTGGTGAATTAGTTGACTTCATCTCAAGAAAACTGCCCCATCCGGAGCAGTTCAATATATCAACATGAAAAGTAGAAATCTATAACGCCATTTTCGCCCTTGGGCCGCCCGGTGCAAACACGGCGCTCACCCTCGTCTTCTGCCCGTTGGAAAACATATACATACAGGCATCATCGGTATAGTCCATATAGTTCATGGTCATTTCGGTGGGTGATCCCGTGCAGGTACTCAAATGCGGGTAATTTGGACAGCCATAGTTCGCGGTGTTGGCAACGGGAGTGTCATCCACCACATCATTGCCGCAGTTAGCATCGCCCCAGATATGGCGTAGGTTCAGCCAGTGGCCTACTTCGTGCGTGGCAGTGCGACCGAGATTATATTTTTGAATCAGTGTGCCCGTACGGCCAAAGGCACTGTATAAGATCACCACGCCATCCGTGGCAGTGCTGCCGCCGGGGAACTGCGCATAGCCTAGCAAGGAGTTGCCCAGGTTGCACGCCCACATGTTGAGATATTGGGTAGCATCTACCGCATCATCGCCACCAGTCCGGGCTTTCTTTACGCCATCATTGGTGCTAAAACTTTTTTTAGAGGTCTTCTTCCTGATGATCCTGTCGAGGGTGAAACGTATGCCCACGGTAGCATCCACCGATTGATAAATGGAGGGCACTTTAGACTTATCTGCATTGTTATTGCCGAAGTCTTCATTCAGCACATCTATCTGCGACTGCACCTGTGCATCGCTAATATTTTGAGCCGCTGTGTTGTATACCACGTGCACTACGACCGGTATGGTGATCACGCCATTTACCAATACATTGGGCACCTCTCCCCTGACAACCCTTGCCGTATATTTTTCAATAGCATCCATGCGCTGTGCCATCCCGGGATC
>JBBQSI010000184.1:0-6891 GCA_038213975.1 Chitinophagales bacterium | reverse complement strand
CAGGAAGTTTTCAAACAGAAGATGGAATACGTTCATTACAATCCGGTAGCGGCGGGATCATGCTTTCTTCCGGAAGACTGCAAATATTCTTCTGCAAAGTTTTATCAAACAGGTATTGATGAGTTTGGCTTTATAAAACATTGGATGTCCCGGACAAATCGTGCATGGGACCAAACTGATGCTGGTGATGCCTGGCTGCAAAGCATCAGTACGCCTGCCCGTCCATTCGGGGGAACACGCAACATCGGCGGCCTCTTTTACTCCAGGTGACTATCGTTAAATGAAACACCTACGAATGGAAAAAACAAGTAAGACCGGAGAACTCTAAGCGTCGCTGCAACAATCTACGCCGTCTTTTGCCCCAGATAAACTCCTGCTTTAAAAGCTAAAAAATTTGTTTCAATAACTTTAATTTATAATTTAATGTAAAAATCCCATGCTCCCATTTAAAAAACAGGAGCCGTAAAATGTTGAAGTAAAAGGCCATAAACTGGTATGCCCTGTCTGTTCCTATAAGACTTTTTTTACAAGGAAAGTTCTGTTGAACAGGGTGATTAGAAATGCTGAAGTTATTTCTACATGCAATCGAGCTAATTGATAGAATGCCCGATGTTAGGGATCAGTAAAAAAAATTTTATCATCCCATCTTTTCCATCATATCGAACAGCACTTTCCAATCTGTATTATACAGCGAAGCAAGAAAATCTACATCCTGTTTTTCCAATTGAATAATGCCTTCTGTATTTTCTTTAGCCTGGTATGCTGTGCGTATACCGGGAATAACCGTACTAATTCCATCAACTGAGAGTATAAAACTAAGCGCCAGCGAAGTTTTGCTTATCGAATATTTATTGCATAAGGGCCAAACCTTTTCATTCAATATTTTATTTGTAGTAGTGATAATTTCCGGGTTAAGCCGGAAATGCCGGTGGTCATCTTCAGGGAAAGTTTTATCATTTTCCATTGTACCGGTGAGCAAACCAAATTGTAAGGGCATGCGTGCAATAATTCCAAAATCTTTTTTAGCCGCATCTTTTATTATAGACAGTGCTTTTTGATTTATCATATTAAAAACAAGTTGAAAGCCGTTGCCTTTATGATGGTTTAATAAATAACCGGCTTCGGGTTCTGGCTTAAAAGTATTTAATGACAATCCCCAATACTTTACTTTGCCCTCCTTTTTCAATTGCTCCACGGCTTCAATGCAGGCTTCGTTTTCAAAATGTGTAAGCCGGGCAGAATGTAATTGATAATAATCTATGGTTTCCCTTTTCAGCCTTCTTAAACTTTCATTGCATGCCTCAAGAATATATGCTTTTGAATAGTCAAGTTGAATGCTGTTGTTTATAGCCCTGTGCCCAACTTTTGTGGCAATAATGATGTCTCGCATTTTACCAATCTCTTTACCCAATATTTTTTCTGAATGCCCGAGCCCGTAAAAATCTGCTGTATCAAAGAAATTAATGCCTGCATCCAACGATGCTTTAATTGCTTTTGATGATTCATTATCATCAGCAGGGCCCCAGCCAATAGCAGCATTTCCCACCATGGCATTACCACCAATGGCCCAGGCACCAAAGCCAATTTCACTTACTTTCAATGATGTGTTTCCAAACTGCCTAAAATTCATAAACGTATTTTTTAATAAATGATAGCGCCTGCTACTTTTTCATAAAGTAATATTAATGCAATACCGTAAAGTCATACCCGGCGCTCACTGTAAAATTCACATCCGTTTTCAGCGCCAAGATACGTATGTTTACATCTGAACTTACTACTACGATTCCATTGTTGATAGTTAGTTTGTATTTGCATCATGAATTTTGCCGCAGCTCCAGTTGGCAGGATTTTCCCATGCTGTTTTCATAGCGCCGGTCCCGCTGGCTACAAAGCTAATTTTGCTTTCGTTGGCACAGTGGATTAACTTGAGATGTGCAAAAAATAATGGATGTTCCTTCAGACTTGCGACGCCGCCGCCGTCTGGTCTCACCAACGGCGCAGCATATGGCCCCCATTAAACTTTTAAATTCAATAACTACACAGCGATTAATTAATAATTTCATTCAGCCTTCGTGGGTGTTCCCTGAGTGCCAGACGGGGGCCTATATCAACAATCGGAGTCAGCTAACCTATTGAAAAATTTAATTTCGTCTCTTGCAAGAACCCCATTTTACAGTTCACCCAACACAATACTTCATCGCCACGATGCACGAATGGCTTCCAATCCTTCAAGAGAATTCGAACAAGATGATAATCGTTGACAGTTTGCGCTTAATGGTAAGTAATAAGAATAGAATTAAATGCCTTTGTCCCGATAACCATCTGGATGAATAATCATATTCATCAAAGCTGGCAACCCCTAAGCACTTCACTAATTCACAAGTCCAGGCGTCAATTGTGAAATTTCACGGCACAACAGTTAGAGCGGTCTTTAAAAGAATCTGCTAAACAGCTTCTTGTATCCTTAAAAGTCAACAAGTATGATCGGGAGTAACAGATTGGAAACGGGATTATTTAAATATTGAGTTGCTTAATGAAAAAATGTTTGTTCAGGAGATGGAATATATTCATGATAATCCCGTCAGGGCAGGCGTTTCTAATCTTGTTGGAGATTATCACTTCTCATCAGCAAGATGTTACCAGGATGCAACAAATGATTTCGGCATGTTGAAACACTATTCCGGAAATTGATCGAATCTTATCCCGTTGGTCTGGAGACCAGACGGGGGCAGGCGCTCCGGGAACACCGCCAGCGGCCAGAGATCAGCGCATGCCCGTTGAGGCTGCTTTTCAAACAGGGATACACCTTAGTACTAAATTCCTAACGCCACCTTTAGAGAGCAGGTAAAAATTAAACTTTGAAGTCTTGTATTTCCTGAGACACGACCCACGGAGAAGGATGACGTGCGGCAAAGCGAACCCCGATACCGAACACTCCTGGTTCACTGGCTTCCGCTCTTGTCCCCGGTAAACCACTGCTCCTTGTTTTTGAACAATACATTAAAAGTGGTGAGAGAGCCATAGCACCGGGTAATGTATTGCTGGATGTTTATTTTTTCTTCGTCAGTGAGCACTTTGTGGCTATTAATAGTTTGTTCCAAAACACGCAAACGATCCCTGAGCATAACTATTTTGTGGAAAAAATCATTGACAGGAATTTCTTTCGGTTTAAGACTTTTGTCACCAGGCTGCAACAGAAGGGTGCCCCCACTCCATTTTTCACCCAACGGCACAATTTCACTCACATCGCTCCATTGTCTTAAAATTTTAAGTATGGATCGTTCCACCTCCGAAACAGTTTCCACTTCTGCTGTCACATTTTCCGGAATAATCTCTTCCAGCTTTTCATCTGCCTTATCGATTTCCTTTACGCCCATATGAATAAAGCTGATGAGATATGTTGCGAAACGCACGCCGACTATCACGCCGGGGCCATGTTGGGTGTGTTGCAACCGGGTGCCTACACCTAAGGTCATTTGTCCGTCTTCCATATCTTACTATTTTTGAACTGACATGCTATGTGCCAGTGCTTCGCAAGTTAAGGGATGTTGATAAAAATGAAAGACGTGCGCAGTTTCGGGAGAACTGTCTCCTTCTTAGCAACGTCTCCTGCAAGGGACTTTGCGTATGTCATGTTTCTAAATCATCCACATCATAAACTACGTGAAGGCCTTCTAAGTGGTATTTTGCAGAATTGAGTGGATATCCGGCTGGACTTTCACTTAACTACCATTTTCCTCTTTCTTAGCACCCTCTCTGCAAGGCACCTTGGCTATGTCATGTTTATAAATCTTCAATTCGCAAGCGCGTGATATTCTTTCCTGCATATCTGCCCAGGTATGCAGGCCGATTAATTCATCATGTCGCGCATCCCCTAGAAAGAAGGCCGGTGACTGCCCGCTTTTTTACGCTTAGCGCATGCAAATGCTTTTATCTTCTGTTGAATTTATTTTTTAAGCTTACATTCAAAATCCTAAAACCACGACATGAAAAAAATACAGTGCTTGCTGCTTCCCCTGGTTATGTTTCTTTCGCTTGCGATCTCTGCACAGTCCTATGACATCGTTATTAAAGGCGGACATGTTATCGATCCGAAAAATAAGATTGATGGCATGATGGATGTTGCCATACAAAATGGAAAGGTAGCAGCTGTTTCAAAAAATATTGACAGCAGGCAGGCTGCACAGGTAGTAGATGCGAGAGGTTTGTATGTAACGCCCGGTCTTATTGATTTGCATGCCCATGTTTTTTTTGGCACTGAGCCGGATCATTATCTCAGCAATGGGTTGGTGGCGCTGCCGCCGGATGGTTTCACGTTTCGTGTGGGTGTGACCACCGTTGCCGATGCAGGCGGTGCCGGCTGGAAATCGTTTCCTGAATTTAAGAAAAATGTGATCGATGTTGCTCAAACGAGAGTGCTTTCATTTTTGAACATCGTAGGTGAAGGCATGCGCGGCGGCTCCTGGGAGCAGGATGAAGCAGACATGAATCCAAAGCTTAGCGCCATGGCGGCGAAAGAATACAAGGAATACATTGTAGGTTTTAAAGTGGCCCATTTTGAAGGGCACGACTGGACGCCTGTCGACCGGGCAGTTGAAGCCGGAAAACAGGCAGGCGTACCCGTTATGGTTGACTTCGGCGGATCACATCCACCGCTGTCTCTGGAAGAACTTTACATGAAGCATCTCAGGCCGGGAGATATATATACGCATACCTACACTTTGCTGGATGGTGATGTACGCGAAACCGTAGTGGATGAGAACACACACAAAGTGAAACCATTTATCTGGGAGGCAAGGAAAAAAGGCATCGTCTTCGACGTCGGTTATGGCGGTGCAAGCTTTAATTTCTCACAAGCGATTCCCGCGGTAAAAGAAGGCTTTTACCCAAACACCATCAGCACCGATCTGCACACGGGTAGTATGAATGCCTCGATGAAAAGCGAATTGGATATTATGTCAAAGTTTTTACTGATGGGTATGCCGTTGCCTGAGGTGATTAAAGCAAGTACGTGGAGCCCGGCGCAAGTAATTCACCGCGAAGAGCTGGGTAATATTTCTGTTGGTGCCATTGCAGATGTCGCCATCCTGGATTTGAAGCAGGGCAATTTTGGGTTTTATGATAAGACCGGTTTTAAAATGCAGGGTAAGCAAAAATTTGAATGTGCCATGACGATTAAGGGCGGCAGGATAGTATATGATCTTAATGGAATCGCCGATCCGATCTACGTAAAAAATAAAAAGTAATATTGACTGAATCCTAAAAATGATAAATGAAAAAATTACGCCTTGCTACTGCAGTTTTTGCCACTGTATTTTTATTGGCCTGCAACTCTTCAAAACACAACGGCACCGGGACGGTGTTATACAAATCCTCAGATTTCACTCCCGCCAATAGTTTTACCTCCGGCGCGGAAGGACCTGCTGTAGACGGTTCCGGCAACCTTTATGCTGTAAATTATTCCAAACAAGGTACCATTGGGAAAGTAACACAGGCAGGGGAAGGTAGCCTGTTCCTGGAATTGCCAAATGGAAGTGTTGGCAATGGCATCCGTTTCACTAGCAAAGGTGAAATGATGATAGCCGATTATACTAATCATAATATTCTAAAGGTAAATACAACAACAAAAAATATTGAAGTGTATGCCCATGATGCATCTATGAATCAACCCAATGACATTGCTATTGATGATCAGGACAGGTTATACGCAAGTGATCCAAAATGGAAAGACAGCACCGGTCGCATATGGCGCATAGATACAGATGGCAAGATGCAGATTCTTGAAGATAATATGGGTACCACAAACGGCATCGAGGTAAGCCCCGATAATAAACATTTATACGTGAATGAATCGGTCCAAAGAAAAGTTTGGGTATATGATCTTTTAGAAAATGGTGCAGTTAGCAACAAGAGAATATTGATCGAATTCCCTGATTTTGGAATGGACGGTATGCGTTGTGATGTTGCGGGAAATCTTTATATAGCAAGGCATGGAAAGGGAACGGTAGCAAAAGTTTCACCAGGCGGAAAATTATTGGAAGAAATAATATTAACAGGAAAAAAGCCAAGCAATGTAGCTTTTGGCGGGCCTGATGGCCGTACGGTCTACATCACATTGCAAGACCGGGGCAATATAGAAATGTTTCGTGTTGATAAGCCAGGGAGAGAATGGAAGAAAAAGTAATGGTGCCTTTGTGTCGATGTATTTATCGCTGATAAATTGCTTCGACTTTGACAACCGGACGACCCCTAAAGCAAACATAAATTTTGAAATTGAAGTTTTCTTAAACTGAAATCGTGTAAATGAATTGCCGGGCTAAAATTTTCTCTTTGCTGTTCACCTATCTTCTGTCCATATCATCAGTGAAGGGGCAAGGCGCTCCAGGGGCAACGCCGAACTTAATGGTAAAGCACACGAATGATTTTCTTATAACGGGAGTTGGGAATGGTGCTGAATGGAGCAAGACCATTTGGGATACAATCATACAACGCGACCGGGCGACGCTTGAAAAAGAAGGCTGGCGGTTGCCTTCCGATAGCGCAGGCAACGTTTTGTATGGAACCAGGTTCAAAGTATTGTACTCGGAAAAAGGATTGTATTTTTTGTATGAGTGTGAAGACAGTATCATCACTTCAACAATTACTGCGGATTACGGGGCATTGTATAATGAAGATGTAGTGGAAGTATTTCTCCGGCCGGATACTGCGTTGCCTGCCTATTTTGAATATGAACTATCCCCACTGAACTACGAATTGCCGATAATGATCCTGAACAATAAAGGCAAATGCGATGGGGTGGAAGCCCTGGCTCTACGAGGGCGACGCAAAACGCAGCATGCGATTAACGTTAATCAACCTGCAAAACCGGGGGGAAGGTTAACCTGGACAGCA
>JBBQSI010000183.1:0-6893 GCA_038213975.1 Chitinophagales bacterium | reverse complement strand
CGGATTTCAAAAATATCTTTCCGGATCTGGCAGAATCTAATAATATAACACTTATTCCTTTCCTCCTGCGCAATGTGGGCGGCGAAGCAAACCTCAACCAGACAGATGGTATTCACCCAACCAAAGAAGGCCAAGAGATCGTAGCTGAAAATGTATGGGAAGTTTTGAAGGACGTGGTTGAATAAACTGTTATTCGATTTTGCAGCGTTGCATCATACAGGATTCCAGGAAATTTCTTTTCTAATTAGTATCATTTTTATCGCTGGGAGCTGCTTATTCATTTTGCCCGGGCGAATCCACTTACAGTAATAGCTATTCCAAAAACAGACAGAAGGATAAATGATACTTGTAAACTGGTGGCTGCTGCAACGAACCCTATAAACGGCGGGCCAATCAGCAGGCCTATCATGCCTATGGAAGAGACCGCAGCGATGGCAACCGGCGGTGCCAAATTTGTCATTTTACCGGCCGCACTAAAAACCAGCGGTACCGCAGGTGATACGCCCATACCCACCAGAAACATTCCAATAGTAGCAAATAACACCGTCGGCGAAATCACACAAAGCACTAAACCCGCCGTCGCCAACAGCCCGCAGATGATGAGCACTTTGCGGAAGCCAATATGATGCGTGATCCAATCAGTCAGAAATCGAATACCCGTCATCGATAGCATGAAAGCTGTATAGCCAAAACCAATGTAGGCTTTGGGCGCTTCTACTACTTTCTTGAAGTAGACGCCGCTCCAGTCAAACATGGCACCCTGGCAAATAAGCGAACAAAAAGCAATGATTCCCAGCCACCAAAATGCTTTATCAGGTTTTGTAAATATTTTTTTGAGCTCCCGTACGCCACCCTTGTCTTTTACCAGGGCAAAGGCCGCCAACGCAAAGCCAATAATTGCGACCAGGGCGATGAAAGCGAAATGCAGAAAAACAGAAACCGACTTCCCCATAAAAAGCGTACCCACTGCCGCCGCACCGAGCCCGGCAACACTCCACACCCCATGGAAACTTGAGATGATTGTTTTGGAATAGCTTTTTTCCAGTTCAAGGGCCTGCGTATTGATGGCGATATTCAAAATATTTGCTGCGGCGCCGAAGAAAAACAATACTAAGCCTAACATAAATGCTGATGGAGCCATGCCAATCCACACCAATAGCAGGCAATAGGCAAGCCCGGACGCAATGCAAATCTTTCTGCTCCCAAAAGCCGAGGACAGGTAACCGGAAAAAGGAAGCGCGATAAAAGAACCCACCGGCATAGCAAGCAATACCGTACCTAAGCCAGCTTCATCAAGCTGCAGAACCTGTTGAATGGTGGGTATCCGCGAAGCCCAGGTTGCAAAAATGAACCCGAACATAAAGAAATAAACATTGATGGATAACCGGCATAAGGCGCGGTTGGGCACCGAGACTGGCGACATTTTTTGTGCAGCAATCTCCATCAGTTTTCGCGAATAGTATTTGTAGTAACTAAGTGAAACTATTTTTTCCCTGTCGCTGCCCACAAGATGCCGGCATAAACATGATTCAGGAAATCCTGGTCAGCATAAATTGCAGGGAGGTGACCCAGCGCTGTGTAAAAGGCGCGGCCACCATCATACTCGTGATACCAGGCGACAGGATGCAAGTCACCCATGCCCTCCCCTTTCTTGGATCCCCAGTTAACTTTTGCATTATAAGTATTCTCGTCAACGGAAAGAATATAATGAAGGTCATTGGATTTTTCCGGGCCGAACTGGTACCATTCATCTGTCCAGAGTCTGTCACCATCAAAGGGTTTTAGACCGGGGAAGGAGGGATCCAGAACTTTTAGCTTTGCTGTTTGCACGGCAGGATGTATCATGAACATTCGCCCTACCATTTTCGTGTACCAATCCCAGTCGTATTCAGTGTCGGTAGCACTATGGATTCCCACAAAACCTTTGCCTGAGCGGATAAATCTTTCCATGGCCCCCTGGCCTGCTGAGTCAAGTATATCGCCAGTGGTGTTTAAAAAAATGATGACTTGGTAGGGTTCCAGGTTTTTATCATTAAAGTAATTAGGATCTTCCATCAGCATAAGGTCAAAAGCATTTTTCTTCGCAAGTTCTTTTAGTGCGAGAACTCCATCATGCACGGACGAATGATGCCAGCCACGTGTAGTAGTTACCAACAATGCTTTAAACTGCTGGGCCCGAAGACCGGAAGCCAGTAAGCAAAAAAGTAAAGAGCAATAGAGAGCCTTTTTTGTGTGGTTCATGTTGTTGATGTATTTTGTTTTTTTATTTTTTATGAGTGCTACCATTTCGAAAAAACGGATGGTGCTTTTCTTATTTCCGTTTGGATTGCTGACGTTGCGGACAGTTCTTACATCCATCCACTTTTTCACATCGGAGTATGCTCCATCTTTCAGGCATTACCTCGCTGCTGTTTCTTTCGTACTCCTTTTATTCTTTCTCTTTCGAAGGCAGCATGTTTCTCTTTCGAAGGCAGCATGCCACAGCAATTGTTGGACAGGTATATATCTAATCCTGACAATTCTAAACATCCTCGTTATTACACCCTCAATAGAAACATCCTATATCGGCTTCGGAAGCGGTGAAGCTTCATTCAAGCTTTATCTTCCCACGGCGACTAGCTTCATTTTATTCGGAATATATGTTGGCTGCTGCTTCGATACACTAATAGATTTGCGACTCGACTATCTTGAACGAAACGCAAAGAGCAAATAAACACCAATTCATTTTACCAGTTCCAATTTTGAAAGTTCATTACTGATCTCTTCAATTTCGTCCTTAGTCAACTTTACATTAAGAGCTTTCGCGTTTTGCACAGACTGTTCGGCATTTCTTGCGCCCACTAAAGCAATCGTAATTCCGGGTTGCTCAACCGTCCAGCGTATTACCAATTGTGCCAACGATGCATTTTTGTCATCTGCCAGGTGTTTTATTTTTCCCAGGAAAGCGTCCGTGCGCTTTAAGTTTTCATCTTTATAGAAATACAAATCTGCCCGGTGATCGCCTTCGGCAAATTCGTGGCCCGGTTTCATTTTTCCTGTCAGCAAACCACGTTCGAGAGGGCTATAAGCGAGGATGGAAATATTATTTTCTATGCAATAGGGTACAGTTTCTTTTTCGATGCCGCGTTTTACCATGCTGTAAGGCACCTGGTTAGAAACGATGTCAATATACTTCGACGCTTCCTTCACTTGCTCAGCATCATAATTGCACACGCCGGCGTAACGCACTTTTCCCTGCTCGATAAGTTTTGCAACAGTTGTCATTGATTCTTCAATAGATGTTGTCACGTCCGGCCAGTGAATTTGGTAGAGATCGATATAATCTGTTTTCAACCGGCGCAGGCTATCCTCACATTCCTTGATGATGCTTTCCCCGCCAGCATATTTGTGGATGGCAATGTCGTTGCCATCATTGTCTTTGCTATTGAAGGCGAGAGTGCCCTGGGTATCGTCCCATCGCATCCCGAATTTGGTAAGAATTTGCACCTTGTCCCGGCCAATGGACTGGATAGCTTCCGCGACAATTTCTTCGCTGGTGCCCTGGCCGTAGATTGGCGCTGTGTCAATAGAAGTGACACCTTCATCATAAGAAGCCTGGATTGCTTTTACGGCGTCTTTGCGTTCTGTCCCTCCCCACATCCAGCCTCCCGCGGCCCTTGCTCCGAAGGTCACAACCGATATGTCAAGATCTGAATTTCCCAGTTTTCTAAAGTCCATGTTTTCATTGGTTTTTAAATGTTATTCGAAAACGATGGCTCGCGGAAATTGGTGAACCATGCCGTCCAATTTACTTAATGTCTGCCATTTCATCCAGTCAATCTCTTTAGCAGGCCTTGTGCCCTTAAATGTTCGTTGGTGAAATCCATCTGTTCGGTTTTGCTACATAAAAAGAAAAAGTTAAAGAACGCAACTGGCTGACATTCACGAAGAAAGTAAAACTGGCACCTGTCTGGCATCTCTCATTGCAAACAAACCCACTCACAAACCTTAGAAATAATAAAATGAAAACTTCAAAGTTTACCGGACGCCAAATCTCCTCAACAATTAAGAACTGGTGGTTTGCCTGCCAACTGCTGATTGTCGCAGTGTCTTTACCCGCTATGTCTGTTTATCAAATTTCGCATACGGCTAACCGTGAGGAAATAAAAAAAGAAAAGATCATCTCGAAAACGGATAGTGGTAAAAAAGGAGAAAATCAAACTACCCTCTTAAATACCTGAGGGGATCAATGGAAAAATTGCCCTAACTAATGTTTATCAGGTGTTCATCAAAACCTTTTTCTATAAGGAACTGACCAGCTTGCCAAACATGGGCCGGGATTTCCTGGTAAATTTGAAAACCTTTTTTGGGGTATTCATTTATCCTTTGGAGATCACCTACCATGATATTGATTACTCTTTCCATTGGAATTTCCAGCGTAGGGTAGTCAGCAAACGAAATTTCCGGGGAAGTAATCGCTATATCTTTTTTCGGCCAGGTTTTCTTGAAAGTTGCGTAGGCTCTACGTTCCATGTAGGGCTTTTGTACAATGATGAAACTGTTTGGATCAAGATTCAACTCCGCCAATAATTGCCGGGTGAATAAAATGTTTTCGCCGGTATTCGTTGACTGATTTTCGATGATGATTTTTTCTTCCGGAACGCCGAGATTGATCGCAACCGTGGCGAATTTATTGGCTTCTTTTTCCGTCCACATTTCTTTGGTGAAGTTGCCAAGGCCACCCGACATCACGATGAGTTCAGACATCTCCGCGTGATACAATTCCGCCACCCTTTCGGCTACACGCAAGTCGTGACTGCCCAAGGCCATGATGCAATCCGAAGGAACAATTTTATGATCCAGCTTGTGGTAATCCCACAAAGATTCTGCAGCGCATAAGATCTCAGGCGAAAGTGTTTTCATTTATCCTTTAGATATTTCCCTTCTTCAGTTCCTTCAGCGCATAGTCACAGGCACGGGCAGTGAAAGCCATATAAGTAAGCGAGGGATTTACATGTGAGCAGGACGCCATTGCAGATCCGTCGGTGATAAAAACATTTTTCACTTCGTGCATCTGGTTATAACTGTTAAGCACAGACGTTTTTGGATCTTTGCCCATGCGGGCTATCCCCATCTCATGATTCGCATTCCCCGGGAATGAGATTTGAGATGATGCATGCACATTCTTATAACCGACCGATTCCAGCATTTCGGCGCAGGAGCTCGTCATATCTTCATGCATTTTCTTCTCGTTGTTTTTAAATTCACAACTTATGGCGATCAAAGGAAGGCCCCATTTATCTTTTTGTTCTTTATTCAATGTAATGCGGTTATCGTTATATGGTAAGCATTCACCGAATGCATACATCCCCACCGACCATGCCCCGGGTTCTGTCAATGCTTCTTTCATCTCTGCGCCAAAAGAAGGAATATCCACCCGCCGGTTCCTGGAGGCATTGACCCCGATGTTGAACCCCCGCAAATAATCCGTATCCTGCTTTTTGACATTTCTAAAGCGGGGTATGTAAGCAGAAACCGGGCGGCGGCCGTAATAGTATTTATCCATAAATCCATCTACGTCTGCATTCACTGAAACACCTTTGTGGTGATCCATAAGGTTTCGGCCCACCTGGTCGCTTTCGTTGCCAAGTCCGTTTGGAAACCTGTTGGATGTCGAATTCAATAGAATAAAGGCTGTGGCAACAGTAGAAGCGTTTAGGAAAATCAACGGCGCGTAAAAATTTTCTGTTTTCATTGTCTGCATGTCCAAAATCTCTACGCCGCTGGCTTTTGCTTTTGCCTCGTCGTAGATCACGTGATTCACCAGCGAGTATGGCCTTACCGTTAGGTTACCGGTGGCAAGTGCCACAGGGAGCGTTGCGGAATTGGTACTGAAATAAGCGCCGAACGGACATCCGCGATGACACTTATCCCTGGCCTGGCATTGGCCGCGACCATTGAGGGGTTGGGTGAGGTTGGCTGACCGACCCATAATCATTTTGCGTTCATTAAATTTCCCCTCAAGCCTGTTTTTAAAATCCTGCTCAACACAGTTCATTTCAAATGGAGGCAGGAACTCACCATCGGGTAACACATCAAGATTTTCTTTGCTGCCACTTACACCAACAAACTTTTCTACATAGCTATACCAGGGGGCAATCTGCTTATATCTAACAGGCCAATCAACACCATGACCATCACGCATGTTCGCTTCAAAGTCGAGGTCGCTCCAGCGATAACAAGCCCTCGCCCAAAGCAGTGAGCGGCCGCCTAAAATGTCACCACGAATCCAGTCATACCGCTTTACTTCATCATAAGGATTTGCAAGATCATCAACATAAAAATGCTTGTTGTCTTCGCGAAATGAATAGTGCCTGCTTTGCACAGGATGTGTCTCCATATCTTCCTGCGACAAATGCATACGATGAGGCAACTCCCAGGGATCCAGGGTCGCCGTTGGGTAATTTGGATGACGGAGATCGCGGCCACGTTCCAGCATCAATACTTTCAGACCTTTCCCGCAGAGCTCCATAGCCGCCCAGCCTCCGGTAATACCAGATCCAACAACAATGGCATCGAAAGTATTTTGTTTCCTGGCCTGGGTGTTGAGATTAGTAGAATCCGGCATGATATAAATTATAGCTAAAAAAAGGATGACTTATGCTTTGGCAACATGGTGGCGCATAGCGACAGGGAAATCTGCAAGTGCTATTTCCGGCCCGGCAATTTCCGGATGCCAAAGTTTCTCCCATTCAAAACTGTAAAAGCCCTTGTAGTTGTCTTTCATCAACGCGTCAATTCCATCAAAGATGGGCACCTGTCCTTTACCGAGCAGTTTATAATCTATCTTATCACCGTCTACATTTGCATCTTTGATATGCAGGTGACGGACCCATTTTCTTATTTTCGGGTAC
>JBBQSI010000182.1:0-6947 GCA_038213975.1 Chitinophagales bacterium | reverse complement strand
ACCACCTGCCTTCGGCCAACATCAAGGGATGCAAGTATCTGGTAGTTTGCGGAGGTGGAGGTATGCGTCATGTATGCTTCATGGAAACTGCCTTCTGCTTTTCGCTCAAACTCCTCGTCATATATATGGATCATGGATCCCTGGCGGAATGACGAAAGTGTTTTATGTGTAGACTGCGTGGAATACACCCTGATCTTCACTTTTGCAGGATCGGGGAGGAGCGGCAGTTCATCTTTGCCGGATGATTTTTTTAGGTTGGCTATATGCTCAGTGTATTTTTCCGCGTAGGCTTTACCGTTATACTTATGAAATAATTTGTTTGCCACAAACATGGCAGTACGCTGGCGGTAGGTCGGTGTGAAGGCAGCAAAGGCAAACCAGGCCTCGTCCCAGAGAAAGATCATATCCGGCTTGATCGCTAAAATTTCCTCCATCACTTTCTCTACGTTATAAACCAGCCCATCGAAGGTGCAATTGGTAAGGATCACCATCTTCACCTTGTCCAGCCTGCCGGCATCTCGTAACAGCAACAATTTCTCTTTAATTGACTTCAGCGGTACGGCGCCGTACATGGAATATTTCTCCAAAGGATAAGAATCCAAATACACAACTGTGGCCCCACCCAATACCATCGCGTAATGGTGTGACTTGTGGCAATCTCGGTCGATCAGTACGATATCATTCGGCTCCACCATGGCTTGCAACACGATCTTGTTTGAAGTGGACGTGCCATTGGTGGCAAAAAAAGTATGCCGGGAACCGAAGGCTTTTGCAGCGAGCTGTTGCGCTTTCTTAAGCGGCCCGGTTGGCTGCAGCAATGAATCCAGTCCGCCTGTTGTTGACGATGTTTCTGCCAGGAAAAGATTACGTCCATAAAATTCGCCGAAGTCATCAATCCAGTTGGATTTGAAAACAGAGTTACCACGGGAAACCGGCATCGCGTGAAACACGCCGGTCGGTTTGCGGCTGTATTCTTTCAGGGCTGTATAAAAAGGAGTATCAAATCTGTCTTTTATTCCGCGCAGCAGGCTGAGATGCAATTCCTGCAGGTCTTCTTTCCGATAGAAGATGCGTTTGAAATTTTGCAGCACACTATCTGATAAGCCATTTACTGGCGTATCAGTTACATAATAAATATCAAGCTCCGGCCGCAGCTTTTTTACCACGTCGCCGAGGAGTACGCCGAGGCTTTCCTCGTTGTAGTCAGCATAGTCCATGTTGAGCACCGAAGCAATGAAAGGTTTTAAAGTGGTGTCATTGGTGTTTTTAGATTTGTACTTGATGCCATACCTGATTACACAGGCTTGAATATTGGGATTGAACAAAAGTGCAATCAAGGTATCCTGGAAAGTTTGTGCAAACACGGGACGGTAAATAAAGCCTTCACCTTCTTCCTGAATCTTGAAAAATTTCTCCCGGATCTGTGCCTGTTCTTGTTGGGAAAACTTATCAGTGATCAGTACTTCAAAATATCTTTTTTTGTGCTGTTTCACCGGTGCCGTTTCCTGCGTGCTGATGATGGACCCGACGTGATCGAGTGAGCCGGCCTGTTGACGGTAATCTTCGCTTACCATCATCTTGGAAATATCTGCTACCGCTTTGGAAAGCATCACGTATTCCTCCATTTTCAGCAGGTTGCTGAGTTCAAACACTACTTCAAGCACGGCGAAGGACCAATAGGCTTCGACTGTACGCAGTGTTTTAAGGTTTGCAGCGATCAGCGTTTTGTATTCTGCTGCCTCGTCCTTATTGCAACTGATCTCGTAGGTCTGATTTTTTAGCTCAGACCAAAGCTTCATCCTGAACTGGTTGATGTTGTAGTGGTGATAGCTTTTTACTGCCTTTTTTACTTTCTTTTCCTGCGTCATAACCTTTCTTTTTTTTGCGTTGTTCTTCTAATATTTATTTGCCAAGTAGCCCGCCCTCTCCCAAAGCTTCGGCGATCTCTTTCATTTTCGTCGGCTTTATCAGCGGGCCGAGGGTGTCCAGGTAAGGGCTGGATTTGTTTTGATAAATGGTGAAATCAATGTTCCTGTTACGAAAACTTTTAAGTGGCTGGCCGAGCCGGAGGATGCCATTCTCACGGCTGCGAAGCACCCGCTCAAGGTCAATTTCTATGGGTATCATTTCTTCGCCCGTGCTTGCCTGGTAGAGTACCCGCCCGTCCGGACCGCAAACAATAGAGCGGCCCGTGCCTCCGTCGCTGAGTCCATTAATATCGAAGACATAGCATTGATTGGTAGCTGCCGTGGCCTGCACAATGGTCAGTTCCACATCCCGGTCAATCGTGCCCGTTAGGGTCGGGTGCAATATCACTTCTACGCCCTGCACAGCAAGCGTTCGGGAGGTTTCCGGGAACCACATGTCATAGCAAATAGTGATACCGAAACGACCAACTTCCGGAACGTCAAAAATCAAAAATTCATCGCCACCCGTCACCCCGGTTTCATAGGGATAAAAGGGAAACAATTTGTTGTAGCGGCCCACCACTTCGCCATCAGGATTGATCACGGAGGCTGTGTTGAAAATTTTATGGTCATGCTTCTGAAACATGGTGCCTGGTATCAGCCATATGCCATGTTTTTTGGCGATATCGCAAAACACCCTTTCATCATGATTTGGAAAGGCCTGGGCGTGCAAGGTGAGTGGCCCGTAGGCGCAGAGTTCACTAAACATCACCATTTGCACCCAGGGATAAACGGAGGTAAGCACTTCTATTTTATGCTTCATCATCTCCACATTGCTGCGGCTGGCGGAGACGTGCATTTGGATGCCGGCGATGGAAAAGGGTATCATAGATTATGAATAAATTTTTTGAAGTTCTTCTTCAAGGATGTCAAGCCCCTGGTTCAAAAGTTCGTTGGAGATGACCAGCGGACTGAGAATGCGGATCACGTTTTTATAGGTACCTGCGGAAATGAGCAGCAACCCGCGCTGCAGGCAATTGTCGATGAGTTTTGCTGTTAGTTCTCCATCAGGGTTTGTAGGATCGTTATCAACTACAAACTCGATTGCCTGCATGGCTCCCAAACCCCGAATATCGCCCACGCAGGTGTAAAGTTTTTCAAATTTCAGGAAGCGGTCTTTGACAATGTCCGCAATCTCTAGCGCTCTTGCATTGAGATTTTGGTCTTCCATAAATTGGATGGTAGCCAGCGAGGCAGCACAACAAACAGGGTTGCCCAGGTAGGTACCGCCAATTGTGCCGGGCGTGGCCGCATCCATGATTTCCTGCTTGCCTATAACTGCTCCTATAGGCATGCCCGAGCCCATTGATTTTGCCCAGGTGGAGAGATCGGGTATTACATTGTAGTGCTCATAAGCACCCCAACGCCCCGTGCGGCAAAAGCCGCTTTGAACTTCGTCGAAGATGAGTATAATTCCATGTGCATCGCAGAATTTTCGAAGGCCTTCAACATACTTTTTTGGCGCTACATTGAAACCACCTTCTCCCTGAACGAGTTCAATAATTATGGCTGCAATATCATCCGCTGCAACGAGTGAATGGGTTGCTTCTTCCAGTTTCTCCAACTCTCTTTCTACAAACTCATCTTCGTTCATGCCCTGCCCGTAGTGGTAGTGATCAGGAAAGGCTACACGATAAACTTCAGGTGCAAAAGGCCCGCAATTTATCTTGTAATTGATCTTGGAGGTCAGCGTCATTGCCATCATACTGCGGCCATGAAAAGCCTCGGTGAAACATAAGACCGCCGGGCGTTTCGTTGCTTGCCTGGCAATTTTTACCGCGTTCTCCACCGCTTCCGCACCGGTGTTCGTCAGCATCACTTTTGTATCCTTGCCATGCGGCAATATTTCAGCAAGCTTTTCACATAGCTTCACATAAGCCTCGTACGTGGAAATATGAAAGCAGGAGTGGATCAGCCTGGCCGCCTGCTCCTGGATAGCTTTCACGACCGGTGGCGGACAATGTCCGGCATTGATCACACCAATGCCCCCGGCAAAATCAATTAGTTCGTTGCCATCTTCGTCGGTTATTGTCGCCTCACTGGCATGGGTAACCGATGTAGGGCAGAAAATGCCAACACCGTTTGCTACCACGGCTTTCCTTCGCTCTATAAGTTTATATGTCTGGCTGAAGCTGAGCGTCTTTTCTTCCAGTGTATTTGTGTTGGATTGCATAAAAAAAGGGAAGTCTTTGAGTTTTTGTGATTCAGTGCTCCAGGGCTAAACAGGCCAGAACAGCTTGATTAATATGCCAGAATGTAACGAAATTTCGTCGGGTAAAAAAATTAATGACGCGAAGATGCGCGTGAAATTGGCGAAGGCATTCCTGCCAGTTGAGGTGTTTTCTTCCGGTTATAAAAGAAGTTCCGCTTACATTTGATAAATAATACTGGGAAAGTATTTTTCAATTCTTTGAAAGAATCTTTTTCTTCCCCTAAGCCTTACACCATTTCATTTGAACCTGCGGGTGGCAATATTAAAATGAAGAAGTCCCTGCTGGAACAGGTATTCTTCAATTTGATCAATAATAGTATTCGGTATAACGATAAGCCTGAAACGCTGGTCAACATCAGCTTTCACGAAACACATGATTTTTATAAGTTCGCCGTATCTGACAATGGAATTGGTATTGATGCCACAAAGCTTGACAACATCTTTGATTTGTTTACCACTGTTTCCACGGTTGCTTACTTTGGTCACAGAGGGTATTGGATAGGTCTTTTAACGGTGAAAAAAATTGTTGAAGCCTACAACGGTTCCATCTAGGTAGTCTCTGCGCAGGTTGGCGGCAGCACGTTTTCATTTACCATCCGGAAACTGCAATTCTCTGCGCAGTTAATTTGCGATATCGGGATTTTGGCTAAGTGATATTCTTTTCTCCCCGCAGCCAGCCGATTTTCGTAGCCTGTTTTTTGCTATATTGATGCAGGCTTATATTTATTACCACTTTAATTTTAAAAAAATCATTTTGATGGACTTCAAAGAAACACAACCCGGTGAGATAGATAATATTTTGAAAAAGTCTTGGTCGGCTTTTCACACCTATAGAAAATGCAGCCTGCGTGAGCGGGCAGATTTTATGCGCAGTATTGCAAAAGAAATGGAAGCAGCAGGCGATGAGCTTGTGCAGTCAGCGATGAAGGAAACTAATCTTCCGCAGGCAAGGTTGGAAGGCGAGCGCACCCGTACAGTTTTTCAATTAAACAATTACGCAGATGCCTGTGAAAAAGGTGACTGGCTGGAAGTCCGGATTGATACAGCGCTGCCAGACCGCACACCGCCACGGCCTGACATTCGCAAGATGCTTGTGCCGCTCGGTCCGGTGGTTGTATTTGGGGCCAGCAATTTTCCTTTTGCATATTCTACTGCCGGCGGCGATACTGCCACCGCCTTTGCTGCCGGCTGCCCGGTGATCGTAAAGGCTCACCCCGCCCATGCTTCCACGAGTGAATTGGTAGCAAAGGCCATCCTAAAAGCTGTAGAAAAGTGCGGCTTGCCGGAAGGCACTTTCACGCACGTACACGCCTCTTCTTTGGAAACAGGACAAGCGCTGATTATGCATAAGTACACAAAAGCTGTTGGCTTCACTGGTTCGCTGGCAGGTGGCAAGGCTTTGTTTGATGCAGCAAACAAAAGAGATGAACCCATTCCTGTTTTTTCTGAAATGGGCAGCATTAACCCCGTATTTCTTATGCCTGAAAAATTAAAAAATGCCGGCAGTGAACTGGCAGGCATGCTTGCTGGTTCGATAACCCTGAGTGCGGGACAATTTTGCACGAACCCTGGGTTGATTATCGGCGTGGATGGTGAAGACCTGGATACTTTTATCAAGGAACTGGGCAGCAAGATAAAGGCTATACAACCGGCGCCCATGTTGCACAAAGGCATCCACAAAAGCTACGTTGAGAAAAGGAAGGAAGCACTGCAGCAGGAGGGAGTGGAGACTATCACTGTGTCAGCAACTGAACCGGAAGAAATGCAGGCTATGCCCACCGTTGCTTCGGCACGCGGAGAAGCATTTTTAAAAAACCCGGTATTACACAAAGAAGTTTTCGGCCCTTACTCGATCGTCATTCGTTGTAAGGATATGAAGGAAATGGTGGAGGTTGCCCGCCATACAGAAGGGCAGCTAACTGCCTCCATGATGGCCACGGATGAGGATGTGAGCCAGCATCCTGAACTGGTGGAAGCACTCACTAATATCTGCGGGCGGTTTGTCATGAATGGCGTGCCAACGGGAGTAGAGGTGTGCCTGAGCATGCAGCACGGCGGACCATTCCCGGCGACCACAGATTCCCGTTTTACCGCCGTGGGGGCGGATGCTATTAAAAGATTTGCCCGGCCCGTTTCATACCAAAACTGGTCAGATGGATTGCTGCCGGATGAACTGAAAAATGCGAACCTATTGGGTATTTGGCGTACGGTAAATAATGAAATGACGAAAGACGCGATATAGCTAATTAAATCCGTTATTTAATTGAGATAGATTTTAAGCGCGATGGTATTTTTTTAAGGGCTCCCCAGAGAATAATTTGCCTTCAGAAAATTGAGAAGGTGAAAGAAAAATTAATCGAAACTTTCAGAACAAATGAAGGTTTACACCAATATTGAGTTAGCTTTTTTTGTTGACTTTTTAAACATTTCATCACCTCTTTGGGTAATAAAAATCTTGACTTCCTTCCGTCCATTTTCGAAAACGGTTTTGGTATCCACAGCCCCACGCTTTATGAGGCCGGAAAGGGTGTGCGGGAAGAAAACAGTGGAAAAGTATTTGTTGCCCGTTCGCTCGGTAAGTTCTTTAACCTGGGAGAGTTGAGCAATCATTCTTTGTGTCAGGGGTTTTTGAGAGGACTCCATAAATCGTTGCTTGATTAGTGTTTTGTTTTATTAGATTTTAGCTTTTTTTGTCGTTCATTAAAACGATTGCTGTTGGTCCGGCAGGAAAGGCAATTGCTTACGCTCATCATTCCAGGAAAACTTTA
>JBBQSI010000181.1:0-6963 GCA_038213975.1 Chitinophagales bacterium | reverse complement strand
AGAGTCCGCGTTTGATTTCGATATCAAGTAGATAGCGGATAGAGATTTTAGTGAATACCTGCAAGAAAAAGAAGAAGGTGAATTGTCTGATGCCTTTTGGAATGCGGCACTGCCTCAAAGTTTGGATAGCTCTGTCGCCAGCAGTCCTTATTTCCATGTGTTCCTGGCTGCGCAGGTCAAGGCAAATGACAAAGGCTTTTTGTCGAATGATGTAATGGTGGGTGACTTAATTTCCATTCGCGGTGATATCCATCACCTTTTCCCGAAGCAATATTTAAAGTCGAATGGGCTCGAGCGCAACAAGTACAACCAGATTGCCAACTACGCATACATGCAATCGGAAATCAATATTAAAGTCGGCAACAAAGCTCCCCGGCAATATTTCAATATTATCAGATCGCAAATAGCCAGCGGTAAAATGCTTGTTAGCGGTATCGCTACCGAAGATCAGCTTTTTGAAAATTTGAGAATTAATTGTGTGCCGGCAGAAATAGTGGAGATGGAAATTGACCAGTACCCGGAATTTCTGCGTCTACGCCGCCTATTGATGGCGCAGAAGATGAAGCAGTTTTATTTTTCATTGTGATAAACAATTATATGGAATCTAAAAATATCCGCGCAGATGCTATTACCTGGTTCGTAAATAAATTTGACTTACCAACGCATAATGATTTTACTTCAAAATTTTATACTGCAAAGGAATCATGGAACAATACTAAGGTTTGGTTTTTTCAAATAACGCCCGACTCCATATATTCACAGACATCTCAGAAAATATATCGCGTCTGTCAAAATCATTTAGCTGGTGAACCCTTTTTATGTTTTAAGGTGAGCACGATTTTTTTTCTCAAAAACCTCACATTGTTGGATGTCGATCAAAAAGAAAGAGTCGTTCGCATCCATCTTTCAGCTGAGGCTGCGGATATGTTCAAAGAGGTTAGAGGGAAGGGAAAAGTTGATTTTAGGTCGTTTCTATTTTCATGATCTATAGGCCCCACTTATACCTACCGTAGGTGTTCCCTGCTTCGACCGTAAGCCCGACTCTTGTACCGGTGAGAGCCCGCCGTCTGATTTACGCTAACGGAGGGGGATTTAGGCATGTCCGCTTTCACTCCCTTAATATTGGATCAGCCGGCACCGGGCATTACCGGCAGTTAAATGTCAAGAGTATGTTTGGGCCTATCTCTACTTCCTGAGATTTTTCAGTATGCTTTCTATCCTGGCGTCGGGTAGGTAATTGATTTTTTTAACCAAGACAATTTTTGAAAAATCGGGGTGCATTGTATTCAAAACAAAATTGTATTCTTCAGGTACTATCGAGGACGGAACCTGGAGCACTGTTGTTTTCTGGTTGTTGTACCAATCATCACCGACCTTTCGGGAAACTAAAAACTTTGTAGTATCATTCCAACCCGCTTTTAAATCCTTTGCATTCAATATTAGCATTGGGAGCTTGTCAGGAATTTCAATAATTATTATTCTGTATTCAGCGTTGAAACCGGTGCCTCTCCGGTAAAAAAGATTCTCCAGTATAGCCAAGGAAATGGAGCCCGCCGCATAAGTAACTTTGTTGCCCTTGCTATTCCATCGCCCTTCCAACCCGGACGCCTCCAATGAATTTGCGTATAGTTTATGTGCAATCCTGAATACCTGCATTGACTGAATTATATTGCGTATCCCTGGGCCATCCTGTCCAGTTCATCTGACAAGAGGTCTACGCCCCCGGGTGTATTCAACAAAATTTTAGGGACTTCAGTAGTGGTCCAGGAGGGGATTTCAAGCCATCGCTTAAATTCTTCTTTACTTCCCAAAAAGGCTTCCCCTTTTTGATACAGGGCTTTCAATTTCAACAGATGCTCAGCCGTGACGGGGTTAAACTTTTGCTTGTTAGTCTTATATATTGATATCGTTCTGGGGTTCAGGTGAAGAAGGCCTGCAAGCGTGACTTTAGGTATGTCGTATAATTCGGCAAATGCTTCAAAATCCAATGGCGTCACTCCTTTCCTGGCGTCAGCAACCACCTGGGCATTTGTACGGATCGTAGATTTTACCTTTCGAATTGCAGTCTTTTCTTTTACTATCTGCTGAGCCGCCATTGTAATTTGATTTGTTTAAATATAATGAAAAAATTCACATCTCAAAGTGAAAAAATTCCATTCCGTTTTTTACTGAAAATTACTGCAGGCTCACCTTTTTAGATTTTATAGCAGGTTATACCAACCCACATTCTTTCTACCATCGATCAAAATCACTTTGATGTGGTTTATGAAAGACCTTGTTCGCTGCTCGCGAACAGCGAATAAGTAGGAATTGTGCAAACTTTTCGAAGAACTCAAAAAAAAACATCCCATTAATACCCATCCGTCCAGTGATTGATCAGGCCAACAAAGCAGGATAAGTTTCCTTGGTGGTTATACTCCCACACGTGCGGACGAATCAGAAAGACGCTGCTTCAGGGCAAGTGCCGATCACCCGGTATTCAACAAAACGAACTTAACTAAAGCCCACTTAACTCCTTGGCACAATTCTGGCATTCCTGCAGGAAAATCCTTAACGTAAAGCTGCTTTATAGGGAAACGTTCCAATAAACCTATTGGCAGTTGATGTCAGGACTTGCTTGTGAATTTTTATCAAACTGGTACCAATGGAAAAATTCTACCCTACTTCAAAACTATTTTCATTTCCAAAGCTGTTCCTGCTAAGCGGTTTTTTATTCTATTGCCTGGCAGCGACGTCACAAACCGTTACGCTGAATCCTTCTGATGATGCTTACACACGCGACGGGAACTATGGTGATACCAACTACGGCAGTGAACCAGCGCTGATACTGAAAGCTGCCACCTCCGGATTCACCCGGCATGTCTATTTAAAATTCGATCTTACCGGGTACAAGAGCGTCAAAAATGCGCGGTTAAGGATTTACGGAAGTAATGCTAATAATTCAAACGCAATTCCGGTTTCGGCTTATGGGGTTTATAACGATTCCTGGAGCGAGTCTGTTATCACCTTCAACAATGAGCCACCGGCGGAGGCGACCGGTTTGAGTACAGTCGATATCAATAATGCAGCCGCTTACCATGATCTCGACATTACAGATTTTGTAAACAGCCGGTTATTGGGGAACACAGCAATTTCGGTAGCGGTAAAAGCGAAGCCTGGAAGCAATACAACGATTACACTGTCGAGTAAAGAAGGTGGCCATACACCCGAACTGGTAATTGACACGACTGCATCAATCAGCAACTTGCCACCCGGCAGATCCTATGGTATGCTGTTCGTAGAAAACCAGGACGTTATCCCGGCTAATGACCAATTCACTTTTTCCCGTATACAGATTCCCTGGACACGGGGCACGTTATATAATGGCAATCACGATTCGCTGCGGATCAGGTTGCATAATAATGGCCTGAAGACCCTTGTTATTAATGATTTAGCCATCAGTGCTCCGGATCATTTTATTATAGACAAGCTAAACGGAGTTGCATTCAACCCTGCCAATCAACTGCCCCTGGCAATCGCCTCGGGTAAATACCTCGATCTTATCATAAAGTTTATCGCAAAAGATCTTGCTACACGGGTAGCTGTTGTTGTCGACAACCTGGTTATCAAATCCAATGATGACAATGTGCCTGAAAAAGTAGTGACACTACACGGCCTGTGGCAATATTCAGGAGAGGGTATTCATGAGCCCTATTCCAGGGAAATCATTGAGGCATTTAACTTTCTTTCAGCAATTGGTTACGGGGCAACGGACCCACACAAAGGTGATAACTCACATTTGAAAGGGGACGAGATAAAACCTTATTATTTTATTAAAGGTGATAACGCTTACCCGGTGACGGTCACGCAGCTTGCTGCGTACCACAATTGCTGTCAGAACGTGGAGACTTTCAGGTATTTTGAAAAAGGATCAAGCAACCACATCAGTGTATTTTCTCATAACGGCAAGGATGCGCAAACGCTGTTACCACGACTCCTGAATTCTTCATCGCTTGTTCCCGCCAGCGGAGCTTTTACCACTACTAATCCGTTTGGAATTGTAATTGGTAATTACAACACAACAGTGCCGTCAATAAATCCCGGAAAAAGGCTGGGGACGAGGGTTTATAAAGCTATTGACCAGAATGGAAATATCGTGCCTTACACTTTCATCCTTACCAGCGATTACCTGGGAAATGAATCTACCAATTTTGATTATAACGATAACGTCTACCTGATTCAAAATGTACGGCCTTTTGCAGGCACTGCCTATTTTTCTCCTTTGAACACAAGACCTTCGGCGGGTGATTATCACGAAGTAGAAGTGGGTGGTAATGCTGCGCAGCAAATTACATTGATCAATGCAGGACAGTCTTACCCAGACCAGTCGGTCGATCCACCATTCACCATAAGTTCGATAGAAATAACCGGTGAAAATAAAAGCGAGTTCAGTGTTCAGATGCCGGCTAAAACTACACTCGCGCCGGGTGACTCTACAACTATTGCCGTAAACTTCAAACCACAATTGCAGGGGCTGAGGGTGGCTGATCTGTTGATTCATTACACGAACTCCAGTACGCCGAAAAGAGTTCCCCTTTATGGAATAGCCAAAGCATCCGGCGTAACAGTTACTAATCATTACCGCATCAATGCAGGTGCAGCCTCGCCGGTAACTATCAATGGCCAAACGTGGGCAGCCGATAACAAATATGCGAAGGACAATCTCGAACCATTTACCAATAATAAAATTAATGACGTAGACGGCACTGATGATGACATCTTGTTTACAACCGAGCAATCATCTGACAAAGACAAGGCTCCTTTCCGTTATGCGTTACCGTTACCCAATGGTAAATACCAGGTTCGCCTTCGCTTTGCGGAGATATATTGGGGCGCCCCCGGTTCCGGGTACAAAGGTGGCGAGGGCTCGAGGGTGTTTCATATCCAGATGGAAAACCAATATGCACTTGTCAATTTTGACCTCGCCCAACAGGCAGGCGGCCCGATGAAAACTATTATCAAAAATTTTGTTGTGGATGTTCAGGATAGCATACTCCATATCGATTTTAGCGCAACAGTTAATCGCCCAATGGTTAGCGCCTTGGAGGTTTTCAGTTTTAGTAGTGATACAACCGCAATCACAGGCCCTCCTGTGACAGACAATGACAACGACAGTGATATTGTTCGGGTGTTTCCTAATCCTACGAGGACTTCAAATATCAAGATCCACTTCCCTGCTACTTATAAAGGAATATATGGAATTCAACTCTATGACGTTGTCGGCAGAAGAGCTTATAACGGGCAGTTGCAACTCAACGGTATCGGTTACACACATCTTTTGGATGTAGGCACAAGTGCGCTTCGCGGAATGTATTTTATGAAAATTATATCGCCGGCCCGGAAAAGTGAGGTCTTCAAAATTTTAATAGAAAGATAGCCGGAAAGCCCTAATCCAATAACTCGTTCCACGAAAAAGTCACGCGAATTTAGTGGAATGGCTTTTTCAATTTGCATTGGTACTCCACATTGATAGAAACACCTATTTCATTCCATCCAGTTCCTTCTGTATCCGGAACATTTCATCCCGCAGGCGGGCAGCTTCCATAAAGTCGAGGTCCCGGGCAGACTGTTCCATTTGTCTTTTTACCTGACGGATAAGTTTCTCCATTTGGGGGATGGTTTTCGAGGCGGTTAAATATTCGCCTTGCTCTTCGGCAGCCACAGTCAGCGATTCATCTGCATCGTAGGGCGAAGCAGTAGTGCCTTTAATATCCAACACCGATGTTTGCCCCATGATCTGCTCAACAGATTTCCTAACGGTAGTAGGTGTGATGTTATGTTCTATATTATAGGCCACCTGTTTCTCACGCCGACGGTCGGTTTCATCAATCGTCTTTTGCATACTGACCGTCATGGTATCGGCATAAAAGATGACCAGCCCATCAACATTACGGGCAGCCCTACCCGCAGTTTGCGTAAGCGATCTTTCATTTCGTAAAAAACCCTCCTTGTCCGCATCCAGGATAGCTACCAATGAAACTTCCGGAAGGTCCAAACCTTCACGTAATAGATTTACGCCGACAAGCACATCAATTTCTCCCAGGCGTAATTGCCGGAGAATTTCCACGCGTTCAAGCGTGTCCACCTCGCTATGAATATATTTTGATTTGATATTGATCCGGTGCAGGTATTTATCCATTTCCTCTGCCATGCGTTTCGTTAGCGTTGTCACTAACACCCGGTCTCCCTTTGTTATTCGCTTATCAATTTCATCGAGGAGATCATCAATTTGGTTAATGGAAGGCCGGATTTCTATTGGCGGATCCAGTAATCCCGTCGGGCGTACAACTTGCTCGACAACAACGCCGCCTGTTTTTTCCAACTCGTAGTCACCGGGGGTTGCACTTACATAAACAATCTGGCTGAGCATGTTCTCAAACTCGTTAAAATTCAGCGGCCTGTTATCTAACGCAGAGGGTAGTCGAAAACCATAATCTACAAGAATAAGTTTCCTCGACCGGTCTCCGCCATACATGCCGCTTACCTGTGGAATCGTTTGATGACTTTCATCCAGCATGCAGATAAAATCTGAAGGAAAGTAATCGAGCAGGCAAAACGGCCGTGTACCGGGTTCCCTACGGTCGAAGAACCTTGAATAGTTTTCAACACCATTACAATATCCCAACTCACGAATCATTTCCAAATCGTAATTCACCCTTTCCGAAATACGCTGGGCCTCAATATATTTTCCGGTGCTTTTGAAATATTCAACCTGGGCTGCAGTTTCATCCTGTATTTCATAAATAATCTGCTGCATTTTATCTTTTGGCGCCAGGTAAAGATTAGCGGGAAAAATAGCTGCATCGCTCACTTTCGCAATGCGCTTCCCGGTTTTTAATTCCAGCGTTTCTATCGTTTCAATTTCATCACCGAAAAAAGTAATGCGATAGCCATTGTCTGCATAGGGCAGATTGATATCTACGG
>JBBQSI010000180.1:0-7024 GCA_038213975.1 Chitinophagales bacterium | reverse complement strand
CGCCGCCATTGGTACCAAACCAAAGATTGCCCCACTTGTCTTTATAACTGCAATACACCTGGTCAAGACTAAGTCCGTCATCAGCAGTATAGGTTGTAAAAAAGCCCCTGCCGTCTGCTTCTGATACTATTGAACCTTTGTTTTCTTTAAAGTTCTCCTGAACGTTTTTTTCATCAATTGTTTTAAAAATCGCTTTTGGCGAATATCCATTTTCCTTAATTATTTTTTTAACCGGGGGTTTGGGAACTGTATCAAATAAAATCACTTTCGGCCTGGCATTCTGAGGAAGACTTGAAAGTAACGTTGTAACAGGAGGAATTTGTTCTTTTTGTGCTATCTCATCCGAAGGCTGTTGCTTTGTGCCTTGAGAACAAGCGGCGGCAAAAAGCAAAATAGTTGTATAAAACAATTGTACAATAAAAGGCATTTTGGCTTTATTGTTTTGCATTAATCCATTTATTATAATAGCATCTTCCTGCACCGCAAATTTTTAATTAGTTAAAACATCAAATTTTAATGGTAGCCTGATAACCTCGGTTAAGTGCAGCCTTGCGATATTGATTAAAACCTGTCCCAAATCCAAAGCATTACTCAAGAAAAATATTAAAAAAATTTCGGCTTCAAGAAATTTACTTAAATTGTTATTACAAAAGCGATGACACATCTTATAAATTAGCTTCCTCAATATTGTAACAACTAAATCAAACAACCATGACTAAAACAAAATCAGCAACTAAAAAAGAAAAGGCAGGTACCGCTAAGAAAGTTACTACCAGTAAAAAGCCTTCTGCTAAACCTATCAAGTTAGGCGGAGTTCCTAACCAGGGAAGTGTTCAGTAAAAGAGATGCGGGATGGTTGTCATGTTTTCAATCCCGCTTTTTTGTTTTGTAATGTTTCAATATCACGCATCAACACATCTACATTAATTTTAGTAGGTGTATGCTTATCCTTAATGAAATCCGCACTGAATATAGCATAAGATTCATCAACATACGTTTCCCAAAAATCCAGTTTCATAATCATTTCTTTTCCCCAGGTAATCACACGTAATTCATCATTATGATACCCGGTAATTACAAGGGCATGTCCCAACCATGAGCCGGGTTCTCCATCACCCGTAGCTCCTTTTGCAGATACTGTCCATTTTTTTGATTCGTTATATTGTTTTTCAGCCGACTTAGGAAGATTGATGCCCACATAGCAACCACCATACAGATAGATTGCCTGTTTTAATTGCTGGCGATTTTTAAAATCAAGTTTTGCAAATGCAATTATTTTACGTCCGGCAATGCCGGTCTTGCGCCAGTATTTCAAAACTTTTATGGCTTCAACAGGTTTACCTATTCCATCTACTTTAGGATCGTAACCAGTAACAGCAGTGTAGGCCGCAACAATAGCTTTGGTTGGGGGTTTATGGAGTCTTCCTATATTAGACGTCCATGCCATAATTAAATGACCGGCGGCGGCACAGGTACAATCGTTTATTTTTAAATTACCTAACGTACCCCAATTGCCTGGTTGAATTTTACTTCCCCAATTATATTCTTTTGGAATGTTGGTTATGTTTTCATTCTTTGAATAATCTGCAAGATCAAACGTCCTGGAGTCATGCACATATGGCAGTCTTCCTGCTTTCACTTTTAGAAGTACCGGTGCTGCTAATTTTTGTTTCATTATAATGGTTTTAAATTATTCTACTCTTAATGACTAAACCTTTCTTGTCTATATACTTTGTTACGCTGTAGGAATTTTTACGATGAATGTTGTAGCCTGCTGCAGTTTCAGGTTTTTCATTTTTCAAACTATCAAAAGCAAAGGCTTCTCCTTCTTGTGTATTTGAATCGGGATAAGAACCATGTTGATGTAATACCTTCCAGCCTTCAGCCCTTTTTTGAATTAAAGACGACAACCTGAATTTTTGATAAAATATCCATCCCTCTTCAATTTTTATATAAATATCCAACAACTCATGAACCATGAAATAGGGATCGTATGGAATTATCTGGACTTTCTTATTTCTTATTTCAGAGAGGCCGGCCATTTGGTCAATTACCCGGCAGGTATAACCCAGAATTTCTTCTTTACTATTCCAGAATTCCTCTTCGGTGCCGCCAATGTTTCGGTAGTCCTCTACCAGATAGGTTGCCCAGTGTTCAAGGTCACCACGGAAATAGGAAGCCCGGTAATCTTCCATAACCTTCACTATTTCTGCTTCCAATACTTTTGTTAGTTTCATTATTTGTTTTTCAGGAGATTAAATCCTTAATTCAATTCCGCCTTCTTTTATAAAACAATATCCCTGTACAACTTCCAGGTTCCATTTTCTTTTTTCCAAACCACCAGGTATCTGAAAGTGTATTTCAATTCCCCTTCCTCATTTCTTCCTTCTGCTGTACCGGTTTCAATCAGCAATTCTCCATCAGCGGTAAGCGTATTTGTTTTAAAGTTCACATGCCGGGAATCATTTTTTATGGCGCTGCGAACCCAATTTCCTGTTGCTGAAAGTATTTCATCCCCCTGGGCACATCCCAGCTTGCCGTTAGATGCATACATTGCGGCCAGTGACACGGAATCACCTTCCAACAAGAATTTTGAATACTGTTTGATGAGACTTTCGATTACCGGTTTTTCCTTGTCGGCATCAAGAGGACTTGTTTTAAATTCATTGGCGGTTTGACCATGAACTTTTGAAATACAAAATAGAAAAGCAAGACATACCAGGGTAATTTTATCAATTTGTTGTGGCATGATGATATTATTTTGGGAGGCCAATATTAAAGTGAGTTTTTTGGTTAATGTACCTGAGCAGATCATTTTGTATTCTCAATAATCTCCATCAATTCCGCTTTGAGTGAATCAAAATCAAGGGGTTTTGTAAAAAACTCCTTCGCCCCCGAACTCATGGCTTTGTCGTGATTTTCGCTGTCCCCATAGGCCGATATCATACTGACCTGGATGTTCGGAAATTCGGACCTCACATTTTCCAAAAGCTCTAAGCCCGTCATACCCGGCATGTTGATATCAGAGAAAATATACACCACTTCAGGCGGTTGATGGCTCCTTAGTACCTCGAGCGCCTGCATGCCTGAAAATGCAAACTCCAACTCAAACAGACCTTCCCTGACTTCCTTGCGGAGTTTTTGGCGGAACAATATTTCCACATCTCTTTCATCATCTACAATTAAAAGTTTCATGATTTTTACTATTTGGTTAACGTAATTATAAATTGACTGAATTGCCCTGTTTTTGATTCTATTTCCAATGTTCCACCGTGCGCTTTGATGATGTCATTGGTGATGCTGAGTCCCAGTCCTGTTCCATCAGTCCCTTTTTTGGTGGTGAAAAAGGGTTGCAGGATTTTGTCTTTGATTTCATCGGGAATGCCCAAACCGTTGTCCTCAAAGGATATTTGGACCCGATTGATATCGGATTTTCCGCTTTCGATTTTTGTAGAAACTTTCAATAGCGGTTCATAGCCGGTAATTCCTGATTCAGCTTCCCTATTTAATTTTTCCCTCATTGCATCGAAGGCATTGTTACAAAGGTTCAATACCACCCTTGAAAAGTCATCTGAGATCAGGTCGACCTCCCCGACTTCCTCTGAAAGCTGTAAATCTATGCTGACGTTGATTGGATTCTTGGAGGCACGCATGCCGTGGTAGGAAAGGTTGACAAACTCTTTGATGATGGGGTTGAGCGGTTTGGGAGCTTTCTTATTGTCGGCAGACCGGCTGTGTTGCAGCATGGATTTGACGATCCTGTCAGCCCGTGAACCGTGCTCGTGGACTTTGACCAGGTTGATTTGTACATCCCGGAGGGTCGAAACGATGTCGTCTTTGATAGGTGAGGGCTCTATTTTTTCCAATTCATCAAAGACCTCCTCTATCAGTTCACTGCTGAGTTCCGAAAAATTATTGACGAAATTGAGTGGATTCTTGATCTCGTGTGCGATGCCTGCGGTAAGCTGTCCAAGACTCGCCAGTTTTTCCTGTTGAATGAGTTGGGATTGGGTGGCTTTGAGTTCGCTCATGGCTGATTCCACTTCTACCTTCGCTTGCTCCAGTTTCACAAAATCTTCGAAGCGGGCATAAGCGATGGCAAATGCCCTTGCAAGGGCTTTTATAAGATCCATCTGTTCGTCAGCCAATGTCTCCGGTGAACCCACATAGAGCAGACCCTGTGAAAACGGCACGAAGTGTAAATGAAGCGATTCCGGTGGAGTCTCTGCACCCTGGTATCTCTGGAGGTCTTTTACATAACCTTGTTCGGACATGGATTTTCCCCAGTTTACGAATTCTGCTTTGTCCCAATGCTGAATATATACTTCTCCTTTTTCCCATGCGGCTACCGACCGAATGGTTAGCTCGTTTATGCCAAATGGCAGGTTCATTATTGCTAATGATTTTCCCTCGGGCGTGGCAAGATGTACTTCCACGCTTTTATTTTTTTCATGAACAATAAATACGCCGCATCTGATAAAAGAAATACCCAGCGTTGTCAGCTCATTGAATATAAGTGGGGTAATCCGGTCCAGATCTTCGGCACTGCGCATGGATGAAATATCGGCACGGACCCTGTCCAGCGAAGCTTGCCGCATTGCCGCACGGGCACTCGCTTCGGCTTTTTGCAAGTCCATAAAGCGTGTGTAGGCAAAGGAGAAAACCGCAGTGGCTCTTTTCAGCAAGTCCCAGCTTTCGGTTGATATTTCACCGGGAGATGCCGCACCAATAAAGCCGTTTGAAAACTTGTGCAAATGATAGGTGCGCTCCGGTATGGTGTCGCCATAAAATCCCTTTGTAGTAAAGAGTGATGATTTTTCTTCACAATAGCGGATCCACTCAATTCTGTTTTCTCCCTGCATGACGATAGATGTCTGCTTTCCCGAAGACCGGTAAAACTCGTCCATCTTTCTTCCTACCCAGGTATCCTTGAGATCAATGGTCATTTGATCCGTAACGGCTTTCCCAGGATCATTGGCGTTTTTGATGGTAAACCAACATTGTGTCAACCCGCTGCTATCATTATGAATGTAGATGGAACTGGTTTCGAGTTCTTCCACGCCCAAAGCGCCCATTTCTTCCCTGAGTACCTGCGCTACCTCTATGAGTTCCGCAGGTTTTTGCATGGATAGCGAACGGGAACGTACTTTTTCCAGCGCATTTTCTATTTGTGCCTCGCGTGCCTGTCTTTCTGCCTTTTTCAGGTCGAGAAACCGGGTGTAGGTTTGTTCGAAAACATTGGTAAACCGCTTGAAAATATCATGCGATTCGGGTACTTTTTCATAGGTGATGAACAGGAGAAATCCCTGGGTGAATTTGCAGAGATGGTTGATCTGATACGTGGGTAGTGAAAGACCCTTTGCAACGATGTCATCAAAAGTGGGCTTCAAGTCTGGAAAGGATTTCATATGCGCATAGTGTTCGTCTATCGCTTTATCACCGAGTTCCTGAACCAACATTGTTTTGTCACTACGGAGAAAATCTCCCATTTCATCGAAGGAAGCTTCACCCCATAAGCGAAGCTGAAATGGCTTTTGCAGGGTTCCTTCGCTACTCATCCAGCAAGTTGCTGATTTTTTATCCTCCGCCAGGATATTGTACCCGGCACTCCAGGCAGGAATACCCAATGCCTGCACTTCAAGAAACAAAAGATTGGCAGCTTCGGGTAGTTCATCACTATGCTGCATACCCATGGTTCGGCTTCGGATTTTTTCCAATGCCGCTTCAATCTTTGCTTCCCTTGCCGAAGCTTCTGCTTTTTGGAGATCGAGGAAACGGGTATAGGTTTGTTCAAAAACTTTTGCGAAGCGTGGAAGAATATCTGCATTTGCAAAAGGTTGAAGCGCCGATACCAGGACATACCCTTGCCTGAATGATGCACCATAATCAATTTCCCAGGTTGGTGTTTCGGGCATTGGGATATTCTTTGCTGCGAAATCTTCCATTACTGCTTTTACCGTTGGAAGATTAAACATTGTTTCAAAATGTTGTGCAATAAAATCTTCGGGTATTACCACTGAAAATAATTCCACCCCTTTTTTCCATTGGTCATACCTGTATTGGTGAATCCTGTCCAGGTCAACAGGCACAATAAAAGGAGATAACATGCCTGCCCCGGGTACACTGTGCCACTGCTCCACGTGGCCTTCATGCTTGTCGCAAAAAACAATACCGGTGGCGTATAATTCACCTCCCAACATTCTCAATTGCTCAAACATGGCCGTAGTAACATTGCTAAGGTCTTTACTGGTCTGCATTCCCATAGATTGAGAACGAACTCTTTCCAATGCCGCTTCTATCTGTGCGTCCCTTGCCTGTGCTTCTGCTTTTTGCAGATCAAGAAAACGGATGTACGCTTGTTCAAAAACTCATGCAAACCGTTTTAATAATTCATTTTCTTTTTCTGAAAACAACTTTCCTGTATAATCATTCAGAAAAATGCCGGAGTTTTTCTGAAGTGCGAATGAAAAACCAAAATATGGTTGCTCCATTATCCAATTTTTCAAAGCTTCAGGTGCATTTTTAAAATCTTCTGCATGTTCATAAGCGTACCCAAAAAGATCGATCTTTTCTTCAAAAGAATAGACTTTGGCAAACAGCTCCATTCCTTTTTCCCTGGCATCAATACAATCATTAAAGACGAGGTTATCAAAATAAGGAAGATGCATACTTAACGGAGCAGATATTTTACCAGGATTGGCAAACCAATGGTGAAAATCTTTTGAGCCCGGTGTGAATGTTACTAATGAAACCCCTCCGTTTATTTCGATATTCAGTTCTGTCATTTTTTCCATTACTGCTGCTACTACATCTTTAATTTCATCGCTCTTATGCATGGCCAAAGAACGGCTTCTCACTCTTTCCAGTGCCGCTTCTATTTGTGCTTCTCTTGCCTGTGCTTCTGCTTTTTGCAGATCAAGAAAACGGGTGTAGGTTTGCTCAAAGACTTTTGAAAATCGCGTGATTATATCCTTTTCATATGGGGAATAAGACCCTTCGGAATACCGCATAAGAAATACACCGG
>JBBQSI010000179.1:0-7046 GCA_038213975.1 Chitinophagales bacterium | reverse complement strand
AATCAATTGCCATCGCTTTCTTTCAGAAGAAATGAATTTAAAAACATCGATGACTGGAGGACTATTGCAAGACAGCGTGTGGTAGAAAGACTCGGGATCCCGGATATTGGCGGCCTGCCAAAGGTTACCGTAAAAAAGAATTATCAATATGACGGTTTACACATACAAGAACTTAGCTGGCAATTGCCTTACGGACGTGCCACTGAAGCCATCTTACTGAAACCAATAGACGCGAAAGGAAAGTTACCCGGCATACTTGCTTTTCATGATCATGGCGGTAACAAATATTTTGGCAGGAGGAAGATCACCAAAACTTCTGATGAGCAGCATCCCATGATGGTGACACACCAGCAGGAATATTATGAAGGACTGGCCTGGGCGAATGAAGTAGCAAAGAGAGGTTACGTCGTTTTGGTTCCCGATGCTTTCACGTTTGCCAGCCGGCGGGTGATGTTGAAGGATGTGCCTGAACATTTACGAAACGAATTACACGATGACAATCCGGAAGAGGTAAAAAACATCGAAGCTTACAACGCATGGGCCGGCCAGCACGAGCATGTGATGGCGAAATCATTATTCTGTGCCGGCACCACCTGGCCGGGCGTATTTTTCGCGGAAGATCAGAAAGCGCTCGACATATTATGTGCCCGCGATGATGTAGATCAAAACCGAATTGGTTGTGGAGGTCTTTCAGGCGGCGGCATCCGTACAGACTTTATGGGCGGACTCGATCCAAGAATAAAGTGCGCCGTAACCGTTGGCTTCATGAGTACGTGGAAAGATTTTCTTTTAAATAGATCATTTACGCATACTTGGATGACCTATGTTCCCCTCTTGCCCAATGAACTGGATTTCCCCGAGATACTCGGATTGCGTGTGCCACTGCCAACGCTGGTGCTGAATGATGAGGAAGATGACTTATATACTTTACCGGAAATGAAACGGGCCGACGAAATATTGCGTGAAGTTTATTCAAAAGCAAATGCCGGGGATCATTATAAGTGTTCTTACTATCCTGGTAAACATAAGTTTGATAAAAAGATGCAGGCAGAGGCGTTTAACTGGTTTGACAAATGGTTGAGCGCGGATGCTTGAAGAAAGCCCGTAAATAAAATAACTGTGGAATGAAAAAAGGAAGGTTTCATGGACGCGAGTATGGAATAAAGTTGCCTGACTAAAAACTTTCCTGGTTTATCCTTTAAATGCACCGATCAATTCAAAACAAATTAGACTAACTCTCAAACAACATCCATGAAAAGTGATCGCAGAAAATTCTTAAAATACTCCGCACTGACAGGAATCGGTTTGGCGGGCGTGGACAAGATAAAAAGCGCGGGCATCGATGCTGTAAATGATCCATTGCTTTGTGCGCACGGTCGACTGCACAAGCAACATTTCAACATGTGTGGTTATGCTGCACCAAAGTTAGATGTCGTACGTGTAGGTTTTATCGGCCTGGGCAATCGTGGGCCTGCAGCGGTAGATCGCATGAAGCACATTGAAGGCGTAGAAATAAAAGCCCTCTGCGACCTACGCCCGGAGAAAGCAGAAGCCGTAAAAAAATCATTGGATGGCTCAACGCATTCACCGGAAATATACACAGGCAAAGAAGATGAATGGAAGAAATTATGTAACCGTGCAGACATTGATCTTGTCTATATAGCAACGCACTGGGCAATGCACACACCCATGGCCGTATATGCCATGAAGCAAGGGAAGCACGTGTGCGTGGAAGTGCCTGCGGCGACAACAATTGAGGAATGCTGGCAACTGGTCGAAACATCTGAGCGCACTAAGAACCATTGTATGATGCTCGAAAATTGTTGTTATGATTTTTTTGAACTGCTCACCTTGAATATGGCGCGGCAGGGTTTATTTGGCGAGATCGTGCATGGTGAAGGTGCCTACCTTCATGGTCTTCTCGAAGGTAATTTTTCAAAAGATAAATATTGGGACATGTGGCGGTTGAAAGAAAACTATCGCAATGGGAACTTATATCCCACGCATGGCCTTGGGCCAATTGCGCAATTGATGAACATCAACCGGGGAGACAAAATGGATTATTTAACTGCTATGTCATCCAACGATTTTACCATGCAGCCAATGGCCAATGAGCTCGCTGCGAAAGATAATTTTTACAAACCATACGCCAATAAAAAATTCAGGGGGGACATGAACGTAACAACCATTCGCACCGATAAAGGCTGTACCATCATGCTGCAACACGATGTAAGCTCTCCCAATATTTATTCACGCATTCATAAAATAACCGGCACCAAAGGAACTGCCTTAAAATATCCTGAACCGGCAAGACTCTCTTTTGAAGGGGAAGATTGGATAAGTGAAGCTGAATATAAAAAACTCGAAGAACAATATCAGCCGCCGATTGTAAAAAAAGTAGGTCAACTGGCGAAGCAGGTCGGTGGCCATGGAGGCATGGATTTTCTCATGGACTGGCGAACCATCGATTGCCTGCGGAATGGTTTACCGTTAGATGAAGATGTATATGATGCAGCACTCTGGAGCTCGATCGCCCCGTTAAGCGAATGGAGTGTTGCCAACCGTTCTAACTCTATTACTGTTCCTGATTTCACCGGTGGTTCATGGAAAACAAATAAACCGGTAGATATATCATTGGAGAAAGGCGGAACGACAAAAGTGATGACCTAAATTAATGGTAAATTTCTGGCAATTCAGCAAGTTCTTGTTTAAGCGATGGGAATTTTTTTATTAACCGTTTTGTCTCTTTTTTAATTTTTCCGAAGGAATAACCCTAACCCTCATTCAAAAATTCGTTTAGCGTTTGCTTATTTCCCTTCGCTTTCTTCAGAGCAGCTACCTGTTCGAACGCCTCCTTTAAATCAGACTTTAGCTTAAGAGCCTGTTCATATTTTTTAAGTTTATTCAGCACCTTTCCGCAGTCATTCAAATGCAACTGGACGGCGTGGGTTTTGCCATTTATGTCACTCACGTATTGCACTTCGATTTTCATTTTTCAAATTTACTACGTTCCGGAAAACTGAAAACAATTGAAAAATTTTGTAAGCTGTTCCCTCGCTTTCCGAGTGGTTTTTACAAAATATATCGTGCTAATCCCTGGGATACGGATTGCAGGGGCAGATTATGTAACTTCAAAATCGTTTAAAAACCAAGAGGTTTCATTCACGATGTGATTACATGATTAAAAATTCTTTGAAACCTTCCTGGCTTATGGAGGCCGTTTAGGGTAATTTTAAAAAATGAAGATCAAAGTATTTGAAGATGCACACGAGTTAGGAAAAACAGCAGGCTCCAATGCCGCACTAATAATTCGCGAAGTCATCAGCACCAACTGCTGTGCAAATATTATTCTCGCCACCGGCACCAGCCAGTTCGAAACATTGAATCAATTGATATCAGAAAAGGATATTGACTGGAGTAAAGTTGTCCTGTTTCATCTTGATGAATACATTGGTTTACCGGTAACACATCCAGCAAGTTTTAGAAAATATTTACAGGAAAGATTTTTATCAAAAGTGCCGGAATTAAAAGCGGCTTATTTAATAAATGGTGAAACCGGTGCGGAAGCTGAATGTGAGCGATTGAATAATTTGATCAGCAAAAAACCGGTTGATGTAGCGCTGGTCGGGATTGGAGAAAATGGTCACCTTGCATTCAATGATCCGCCTGCCGATTTCGAAACGGAAGAACCCTATATAATTGTAGCACTGGATGAAGCATGCAGAAAACAACAATTAGGCGAAGGTTGGTTTGCCTCTATCGAGGAAGTGCCGCCACGGGCAATCAGCATGTCAATAAAACAGATTCTGAAATCGAAAAATATTATTTGCTCAGTACCCGGAAGCCGGAAAGCCATCGCCGTAAAAAATAGTGTAGAGCACACCGTTAGTGCCCTCTACCCTGCCAGCATCTTGCAAACCCACCCGCATTGTATGTTGTATCTTGACCAGGATTCATCGGTACTTCTCCCGTAAAGAGCCTTTAGTTACTTACTACAAATGAGCAATTCACCGGCAACACTCATAGATGCAGGTTCATTAACAAAACGCGACACGGTTATTTCCATTTTTATCATTGGGATACTCTTCTTTGTTTTCGGATTTGTTTCATGGGTCAATTCCATATTGATACCGTATTTCAAGATCGCTTGTGAGCTCACCAATTTTGAATCGTATTTGGTGGCCTTTGCATTTTACATTTCCTATTTTATCATGTCGGTGCCGTCGGCGTACCTGTTGAAAAAAGCAGGTTTTAAGAAAGGCATGATGATAGGCTTCTTTACGATGGCGGTGGGTGCTTTTATTTTTGTCCCTGCTGCCCTAAGCCGTACTTATGAAATCTTTCTACTCGGATTGTTTACCATCGGCACCGGGCTGGCCGTGTTGCAGACGGCAGCCAATCCATATATCACCATCCTGGGGCCTAAAGAAAGAGCGGCACAGCGCATCAGCATCATGGGAATTTGTAACAAAGCTGCAGGCATCCTGGCGCCCTTATTATTTGCTGCCGTTATACTAAAAGCCAGTGACACCGATCTCTTCCGCGAACTGGCAAGCATGGGTGCGGCGGAAAAAAACATTGCGTTAAATGAATTGATCAGGCGGGTGATTACGCCCTACACCGTTGTGGGAATTGTGCTGCTTGGTTTGGGTTTAATGGTTCGCTATTCCCCGCTTCCGGAAATAAATACCGAACAGGAAAGTCCTGAAGTGGCTCTCGTGAACTCAGCTAAAAAAAGCATCTTCCAATTCCCGCATTTGATATTGGGGGCCGTTGCCATTTTTCTTCATGTAGGCACACAGGTTATAGCAATCGATACCATTATCGGGTACGCAAATTCAATGCAAATCAATTTGCTGGAAGCAAAAGTCTTTCCTTCCTACACGCTCTTCGCCACCATCTGCGGCTACATTTTGGGTATAGTGTGTATTCCGAAGTTTATCAGCCAGGTAAATGCTTTGCGGATCTGCACGCTGTTAGGCACCATTCTTACATTGCTCATTCTCTTTGCTAAAGGACAAGTGAACTTTTTGAATCACCTGGCTGATATCTCTATTTGGTTTATGGTGCTGTTGGGCTTTGCAAATTCATTGGTCTGGGCCGGAATCTGGCCGTTAGCCCTGGATGGGCTGGGAAGATTTACAAAACTCGGCGCATCGGTCATGATCATGGGTTTGTGTGGAAACGCCATCCTTCCTCTTTTTTATGGATACTTCGCCGATCTGTATAATGTTCGTAGCGCTTATTGGGTGCTTTTTCCCTGTTATCTGTACCTTGTATTTTACGCCTTCTACGGCCACAAGGCAAGAAGATGGAGCTTGTGAGAGATCGCTTGCTTCTGGTAAACTTTTATGAGAATGGATCAGCGTCAATTGAAAATATATAACGGGAAAGTAATTACGCCCTACAAAATACTTGATGGCGGTACCGTGTTGATTACTGGAAATAAAATCACAGCCGTTACGCAGGAACATATCAATACGCCAAATGCGGTTGAAATTGATGCCGGAGGGAAATATATCGCACCCGGTTTTATTGACATCCATGTACATGGCGGCGGCGGACATGATTTTATGGATGGCACCGAAGAAGCCTTTCTTACGATAGCAAAAACGCATGCACAACATGGTACTACTTCAATGTTACCTACTACTCTCTCCGGGAGTAAAGAAGAATTACATCAAACACTTTTGTCTTATGAAAAGGCGCAACTAAAGAATACGGAAGGCGCACAGCTCCTTGGGATGCATCTCGAAGGTCCGTACTTCGCCATGAGCCAGCGTGGAGCACAGGATCCAAAATATATTAGAGATCCGGACCCGGAAGAATACAAAGAGATATTGTCCCGTTTCTCCTGCATCAGGCGATGGAGCGCTGCACCGGAATTGAAAGGGGCCATTGAATTTGGAAAATACCTGCGATCAAAAAACGTGTTGGCTGCCCTTGCTCATACAGATGCTGTTTACGACGAAGTGTTGGAAGCTTTTGAAAATGGCTACTCACTCGCTACACATTTGTATTCCGGTATGTCGGGTGTTACCAGGAAGAATGCTTTTCGCTATGCCGGCGTAATAGAGAGTGCCTTCATCATTGACGAGATGGATGTAGAGATCATCGCTGATGGCATTCACCTTCCGCCGCCGTTATTGAAACTTGTTTATAAAATAAAGGGAGCAGAAAGAACTGCCTTGATCACCGACGCGATGCGGGCTGCCGGCATGCCACCGGGAGAAAGTGTCTTAGGGAGTTTGAAGAATGGCTTGAAAGTAATTGTAGAAGATGATGTTGCGAAACTGCCAGATCGAAGTTATTTCGCCGGTAGCGTAGCCACCGCTGACCGCCTGGTCAGGACAATGGTGACGATGGCTGACGTGCCGCTGATTGAAGCGATAAAGATGATAACGACAACGCCTGCCCGTATTTTAAATGTCTCCGGACAAAAGGGTTCACTTGTGGCAGGGAAAGATGCTGACATTATTATTTTTGATGACAACATCAATATTCAAATGACAATGGTAGGGGGGAAAATAGTTTACCAAAACGCAGAAGCTATTTGATGATGAAGGAGTCCCTGACTGATGAAACTCCTATTGTGAATCAAAAGGACATTAAAGCCTTGCTAAAAAAAGACTCGCTGTTTAAAGACATCCACGAGCGTTTTCAATCGCCCCCAAATTGGTCAAGGCCGCCGGGGTTTGTCAGCCTCGCAAAAATTATTTTGGAGCAACAGGTTAGCCTGGCCTCCGCCAACGCACATTTTATCAAACTCGATTCATATTTAAATGGATAGGATTAAGTATTTAGTTCGCAAGCCATGGATAAGTCTAATGTATTTAGTATTTTTACGCTAAATATGTTAGTTATGAAAAGGCATTGAGTATAAGCGAATTTAGGAATAAGTTTAGGACAGAAGAAGATTGCTTAAAATATTTATTGGAAGTTAAATGGGGCAATGGCTATAAATGCATTAAATGTGGGTGCGAAGATTATGTGAAAGGAAGACAATGGTTTTACAGGCGATGCAGAAAATGTAAGTACGATGAATC
>JBBQSI010000178.1:0-7067 GCA_038213975.1 Chitinophagales bacterium | reverse complement strand
TGGCGCTTCTGCGCTTATGCAGGGACTTGCAGACGGCTACTTCGTAATTCCATACACGCTGGGCAATTATTTATCTGACGACATTCGTACGCCGGCAATTCCGCTGGACCATCCGGCCTTTGAGGAAACAGAGATGGCGGTCCTGGAAAGATTAAATAATCTAATGAGTGTTGGCGGTTCGGTGCCGGTTGAGACTTTTCACAAGCGCCTTGGCAAGATTATGTGGGAGAAGTGCGGGATGGCGCGAAACGAAGCCGGACTCGTGTCCGCGATAGATGAAATCCGGGAGTTAAAAAAGGATTTTTGGTCAAACGTGCGCATACCCGGCGAAGTTTACGAACTCAATCCAGAGCTGGAAAAAGCGGGTCGCGTAGCTGACTTCATCGAACTTGGTGAACTTATGTGTATCGATGCACTCAGCCGGCGGGAAAGTTGCGGTGGACATTTCCGGGAAGAAATGCAAACGGCTGAAGGAGAAGCCTTGCGTGAAGATTCAAAATATACATACGTAGCCGCGTGGGAATTCACGGGTGACGACGAGATGTTACATAAGGAAAACCTTGACTTTAAAGTGGCTAAGCCTAGCCAGCGCAGTTACAAATAGCGTAGGAAAAAACAGAGAAACATGGACCATTACAATATGAACCTGACATTGAAAGTGTGGAGACAAAAAAACAGCCAGACCAAAGGCGGTTTTGAAACTTATAATGTGCAGGATGTTTCATCAGAGATGTCTTTCCTGGAAATGTTTGATGTACTTAATGAAAAGCTCATCAAAGAGGGTAAGGAGCCAATAGCTTTTGATCATGACTGTCGTGAGGGAATTTGTGGTTCCTGCAGTATGTATATCGACGGCAGGGCACATGGCCCGTGGCTGGAGAATACGGTATGCCAGCTTCATATGCGTGCATACAAAGATGGGGATACCATCGTGGTAGAACCCTGGCGATCCACTGTTTTCCCTGTCATTAAAGATCTTGTTGTGAACCGCCAGGCTTTTGACCGGGTAATACAAGCGGGCGGATATATATCCGTAAATACCGGGAACGCTGTCGATGCCAACGCCATACCAATTGACAAAGACGATGCTGATGCGGCCTTCAGTGCCGCCGCCTGTATTGGATGCGGAGCGTGTGTCGCTGCCTGCCCTAACGGCTCCGCTATGTTATTTGTAAGTGCTAAAGTTTCCCAACTTGCATTATTACCACAGGGCGATCCTGAAAGAAATAACAGGGTGATGAATATGGTAACGCAGATGGATAAGGAGGGGTTTGGTAATTGCGGCAACATTTACGCTTGTGAAGCTGAATGTCCAAAGGGTATTTCTGTATCACACATAGCCCGTATGAATCGTGAGTACCTGGGAGCCACTCTTTCTTCCGGCGATTAGGTTTCAATAAGCTTCGGCAGCGCAGTTATCATATCAGTTTTATTTTACCGGCGGCAGTTTTCTCTACAATCTTAATTACTTCGGGAGAACGGATAGCCTGTAGAGCAACGCAATCGTCCAACTGCGGAATTATTAATCAAATCTAAATACTACCTAACTGTATCGCCAGTACTGTTGAGTACTGCGGGTAGCCGCTATAGTTATGCCGGTACAAGCCTGGCAGCTGGCTACCAGGATGTCACTGATAAATGAATTACTGACCTAAACGTGACCGTCCCGGTCTATAATCCGGAGATCAGCTTGCCTCAATCAGTCATCAAAGGCCAAACAGGATTTACGGTAACAAGATTAACCAGGATTGTAGACATTACTGTTGGTGGGGAGGTGCGCCTGAGTAACAAAATTGACTATGGGGCGACGGGCGGTTTAAGTAAAATCCTTATTGCCTTCTCCGATGATAACCGGAAAATAATGTTGAATCCCGTGGATATTTATCTGCCGGTACGCAACGCTTTAGTACTTCTTATACGAAAAAGAAAGTTGGAATATGGGACTTGCCTGGCGTTGATGAAAAGAAAACAAAAACTGTTGACCAGTTCAAAGTACTTGCTTACGAATTCAATTGTCCCCTTTTATTGGTGGTAAACAATATTACGCTCACCACCACGCCGGGATATGTATTACCACAGAATCTCCTGCAGGTGGCCGGTCATCCGGAACTTTCCGAAAAAGGAGAAAATTCTTTTTATATCTCCCTGGGAATCAAATACGAATTCTAGTTTTTTTCATCGGTTTTAAACTTCTATGAACCAATCGCATCTGAAGAAGTACAAAAACAAATTACCTTTTATGAAAACGATCAAGAAATCAGCTTTAACAATTTTAGGATTAATGATTAGCTGCGCTTCAATGGCCCAGGTTAACGCAGTTGCCACAACACGGGTAAACGCAGGTGCAGGCCGCTCTGCTACCGTGCATTCCGCGAATTCATCAGCAAAAGCTGCAAGAGTGGCTGCAAAGTCTGCAAACACTGCAACAAATCACGGTACTACCGTTAGAAAAACGGCACGTGTGAATGGTGCATCACATGCCCGGGCAAATGCTAACGCAAACGGACAAACGCACGCGAATAAACACTCAGTTTTTAGTGACAAGACGTCTGCGACAGTGGAAGCAGACGCTTCCGGAAGTGAGAAAACTACTACACGGGTGAAAGAAAGGCCGAATGCATCAAAAGCCAAGGCCGTCAAAAAAACTAAAGAAGCAAAGGTGAAGACTAAGAAAGTGAAGACTAAGAAAGTGAAGACTAAGAAAGAAAAATTAGAAAACGGCCGTTCTGCCGGGGCACACGCAAATGCTGAATTGAAAAGCAGCACAAAGGTGAAGGCAGAAAAAAAATAAGATAACACAAGAAAATTCCCTCATATTGATTGTAATGCTTGCCCCTGGCGACCGGATTTCCGGTCGCCTTTTTATATTCAGAATCCGGTAGTGATCATTCTTTACTGCGTTGTGGTAACCCATGTTAGTATGAAGGGAGGAGATTTATTAGGACTCAAAGGAAAATAGGGCGCTTTGCGTATAGAATAAGGCAACGTTTGAAGAGGGCCAGTATTATTCTTTAGTTCTTTAAAATCGTAAACTCCACGCGCCTGTTTAGCTGTCTTCCTTCAGGGGTTTCGTTGGTTGCAATTGGTTTCGTTTCACCGTAACCGTTAGATATGATCCTTGATGACGGAATACCCTGCGAAAGAATATAATCCATCACCGATTTCGCCCTGTTACCGCTCAGCACCACATTGTATTCATCGCTGCCAAAGCTATCGGTATGGGCACTCATTTCAATTTCTATGGAAGGATTTTCAACCAATAATTTTACGACTCTGTTTAACTCAACAAAGGATTCCGGGCGGAGGTCCCATTTGTCGAAATCAAAAAATACATTGTTCAACCTGACGACAGCGCCAATTTCAATGGGCACGAGGTAAAGGTCTTTATGTATTATTTTATGGCCGGATTTTACGAGGGAATCCAGGTTCAGGTTTTCGGATATTGAAAAAAAGTGATCTGCAGTTGCCCGTATGCTGTAGTTTTTATCATAGGGCAATACGATCTTAAAAGAACCATCCATGGGATTTGAATTTCCCTGGCCCGCGATGTCACCATTTGGAAGCGTTTCGTAGATCAGCGCAGCGCTAAGTGGCTGTTTTGTTTTATCGTTATACACGTTCCCATCTACAATTACCACGGGATTGGGCTTTTCTTTTTCCAGGAGTTTCACCCGCACGATATCGCTGGCACCAAAGCCATCATCAGTCGTCGTCATATAAGCATATTCTCCCCCGGCATCCAGTGTGAAAAAGGCATCCCAACCGGGGGTATTGATGGGAGTATCCAGGCTTACCGGCTCCATCCATTTCTCCCAGGAATCATCCAGCCTCTTCGTTCTCCATATATCATTGTCACCCTTGCTGCCAGGACGATTACTGCTGAAATAAAGTGTTTCTCCATCCGCTGCCAGGTAGGGTGTCATTTCATTACAATCTTTCAGATTTATTTTTTTCCCGAGGCTTTTAGGCTCGGTCCACGTGCCATCCGGTAAGAGAAAGCAAACGAAAATGTCATTGTTTCGGCTCGTGTACTGCGGAGACATATACAACAGTAGAGTCTTACCGTCGCTGCCCATGGTAGCACCGTATTGCGCGCCACGGTCGTACTTGCCATAGTTCCTGATCTTCAGCATCTCTGGCTTACTCCAGTTTCCATATTCCGTGAGCTGGCAGATACTCACTCCGTTGCCCATATAGTCGCCATTAATAAAGGCATTGCGTATAAGAATTGAGTTGTTGTCCGGAGAAATCCAAAACACAGCATTGTAGTCCGCAGAATTCAATGGTGCACCGAGGTGTACAGCAGGACTCCAGGTACCGGTACTGTCTCTCGCAGAAAACCAGATATCTTGCGAATTAGGAACGCCATAATAGTTGGTATTGTAGGGATGGTTTTGGCGAACGAAGAATAAGAGGTTGCCATCGGCAGAAATTGTCGGCCGTAGCTCAGCAAGATCACTGTTTACTTTTTCCCCGATATTTTCGACCTTGACGATCGTATTCTCTAAAATAATATTTTCCAATTGCGGTATCAGCCTGCTGGTGTCTTCGACAATATTATCACCCTGGGCGGAAGCGAAGCTGGTGATAATGGACAACCAGCAAAAAATGGCAAACTTTCTCAAGGATTAGATTTACCATATATAACGTCCCAGTCAAAACCTTATTTCAGGGAACATTTGGGGAAATTCGCTTTATTGAAAAATAACCGGCAGACCGTTCGAATTGGGAAACGCTGTACTAATAAAAGTTAACCTGGCCTACCGGTCGTTTTTCATCAACTATTTGAATCGTGCCCTTGCAATTTCACCAGTTTATTATAGACGCCTAATAGCAGGAAAGGTGCAGCCCACTGGCCAATAAAAAGGCTGTCGTCTTTGTTTTTTTTACCGGCTAATTTTAATGCAAGTGATACTGCCATAGACCCAAAGGCTGCCCACAGAAATACGTCAGATGGTATTTTAGCTGTTTGTTCTTCGATAGCTTTTGCTACATGGCCTTCTTTGTGTTCAGGATTATTCAACGAATTCATACTGATAAATGTTTTTAGTTATGAGACATATTAAATTAAACAGCCGATGCTAAAAATTGTTTATTTACCAGGAAGATTCTCTAAATCTTTTTGTTCCCGAAGTGCATTCAATCCTTCCTCCTTATCAAGCACTTCTATGATCTTTTCGTAGAGTTGCTTTGCTTTAGCGGGACTATCACCGATACACAATACGCCTAGTTTACCATATTGGGATAATGCGCCGATCATGTGAAACATCACGCCTTGCTGGATGCTTCCATCATACATCATGAAATTTGCCGTAGAGATTTCAATAAGGTCGTGCGGCGTAAGCCCTTTGTATTTATCGTTTTTAAGGTTGTCAGTAAAAAAGTAGTAACGCTGCTGTCCTGTGGCGGTCAGGTACTTTCCATTTTCCGGGTCGTAATTACCATCTGTCAGAAACTGCAACATCAGGTAAGGATGCGTAGTACCTCCTTTGCGCAAGTTTATCTCAAGTGCGTAGTGAATCCATTTGTCACCCTGTTTAATAGAAAGAAAATCAATAGAATACCTCCCGATAACGCCAAGCTTCACCATAGCTTCTGATATTTTCATCGCTTCTCTGCCCAGTTCCACCGCATATTCCTCACTGGCAGGGAAACTTGCACCGAGAAATACCTGGTCACTTTCGCCACCCAAAGTTTGGTCGTGGGTTGATACAATTTCAATCTCCATTAAAGGAGTTATCCTGCATTGCACGGACGGTCCGCATTTTTCCGCTCCATCTAACAATATTTCCACCACACCTCCCATCTGGGACAGTTTGTCAAAAAATGATTTGTGTGCAAGATCTTTCGCCACCATCTTTAAATCCGTTACCAGCAGTTTTGCCAGCGTTTCAGGCGTAAGCTTTTCCGGACTTTCCGGATAGCGGAAAATTGCGTTTCCGTCTCCTGAGAAGCCGTCATTAAGTTTTACAACAGCCTTCTTCACGCCCGGGTTATTTTTTTGGAGTTCAAACAGCGCGGCGGCGATCTCTTCCTCCGTCCGGAGATCTTCAAATCCGTCCGGCAAGCGCACGTTGTTTTCTTTGAAAAGTTTCCGGCTAAAACTTTTTGTGCCCACATAATTTAGATCAGGGTCGCAACCGAAGATGGGCATGTTTAATTTCACTGCTAATTCCCGTTCCCATTCGGTCACGTTGAAACAGGCAATGTGAGCCGCATGTCCGTGTGGTACACTTTTTTTTATCCTGTTTATCAGCCTTGGCCGTTCGAGGATCTTTTCCGTGAGTGACCTTGGTGACGCATCAAAGCAACTGATTGTTTTTAAACGCTGACGTGCGTGATAGTTCGTAATACCGGGAAGCAAGTGAAGGTAGTAGTCCATGATGATATTGTGGATAGGCATACTCGTCACATAGATTACGTGGGTGTTTGGCATGCGAAGCAACATCAGCAGGCAAAGCAACCGCTCTTCATAATGGTTTACACCATCCACCTTTGCAAGAATCTCCTGGTCCAGAGTGAGGCTGGGAATAATGACGATCGTTTTTTCTGCAAGACGGTCCGGGAAAGCTGAGGCATATTGCTCAGGAAAGGCCGCCTGTAGCTTTTTGAACCGGTCGATAATTTCCCGGTCTTTGCTGGAATTTGTAACCACAGAAATAAGTTAAGACCGGTAATCTATGACATCACCGGATGGTATCGCCGGAAAATCTTCCGCCGGTAAATTGTACCAATAAACCCACGCTTTCACGGCCGGCATATTTTCCATTTGTACGTCAGCCACTTCCCGGCGGTAAAGCTTTTTATCCCCGGCTTCCGGAGCCAGGCCTTCGTACTCATCAAGTTGGCCGAATACATAGGAGAATTGCCTGGGTTCTTTCAGTTGATACAGTTCTCCAATAATAGTTGCAGTATCAGAAGGGACGCCGACGGGCTCGCTGCCGGTGTCTTTAAGTGAACCCTTTACGGTAGCTTTTGCCACAAAACTGAAATACTTCGAAATGTATTCATAGCCCTGGGTGTGAAAGCCTTTCCTTAGCGAGCTGTATACAAACAAATAATCGCTT
>JBBQSI010000177.1:0-7067 GCA_038213975.1 Chitinophagales bacterium | reverse complement strand
ATTACGCTTAGCTTTTTCATGTTTTTAAGTTTTTTTGATTTGTTTGCTGACTTAATACAAAATGCAAACCATCCTAAAAAATCGATGTGCCGGGGCCCTTTTGAGGAGGCAAGAACGCTTTGCGCTACCTAAAATTCTCACGTTTTGTAGATTTTCTTGCACAAAAGGCCGGCTACAACGACATGAAAGCTGCCAATGCGTTTCAGCCAACCTGCTGATACCCGTCTTACTAATGACTGAACTAAGACACAGTTTATTTTCGTAGGATCCTTACCAGTTATTTTGTCCCTGGCCTTCGCTTGTTGCAATCGTTAAGAAAGATTCATTTGGAATGTTTTTTGGGTGTCTGATAAAAAAAATTTATAGATGAAGAAAAGCAGTTACTACAGGCAGCAGGCATCTAAAACGGCAGAGAAGCACCAAAAAATTCAGTCGCAGGTTGCCCGGGCTGATAAGGGTAGTTCGTCAAAAGAGTCCGACAAGGCGATGCAGGCCGGAGCCAGGAAATACCCCGAGCCTCCTATCTCTGGTAAACATTTACTCAAACCAGGTCTCGAGAAAAAGCTTGAAGTAAAACCAATGTACGATGCGCCGTATTACAAAGGTTCAGGTAAATTACAGGACATGGTCGCCATCATTACCGGCGGAGATTCTGGTATTGGCAGATCCGTCGCCGTTTTATTTGCCCGCGAAGGTGCACATGTGGCTATCGTTTATTTGAATGAACACCCGGACGCTGAGGAAACAAAAGCGCTGATTGAAAAGGAAGGCAGGGAATGTATCCTGATTTCCGGTGATGTAACAAATAAAAGTTTTTGCCAGGCTGCCGTGCAGGAAACGGTTGATCAATTTGGAAAACTGGATGTACTTGTGAATAACGCAGCTTTCCAGCTTCACGTTACGAAGTTCGAAGACTTGACCGAAGAGCATTTCGATACGACACTAAAGACAAATCTTTACGGATATTTTCACATGGCTCATGCCGCCGTGCCGCATATGAAAAATGGAAGCTCCATCATAAACACCGGTTCTGTTACCGGCCTCCTTGGAAATAAAGACCTGTTGGATTATTCACTTACCAAGGGAGGTATTCATGCTTTCACCCGGTCACTTGGTACGCACCTGATTCCCAAAGGTATCAGGGTAAATGCAGTTGCACCAGGCCCTGTCTGGACGCCCCTCAATCCTGCAGACAAAGAGTCGAAAGACATTAAAAAATTTGGCGCCGACACTCCGATGAAAAGACCGGCGCAGCCCGAGGAGATCGCACCAGCTTATGTGTTCCTCGCCTCGCCGCAATGTTCCAGTTATATCACCGGAGAGATTATTCCTATTATTGGTGGGTATAGTGGTGGATAAAATTAGGTCAGGCAAATAATTTCTGCTTGTGCCCGCTGAAGTAGATCTTGCGTTTTGTTTTCGGTAAAATTTTCATCGTCACTTCGCTGCCGTCTGCCGCGTATTCCTGCTGGTAAACATCGAACCGTTTATTTGAGCCAGTGGTTTCAAGTTCTTGAAAAAAGATTTTTGCATAAGCAACTACTTCCCGGATAAGCCTGGTGATTTTTGCCGCCGGAATTTTTCCGATGATGCTTAACGGGTGAATACCTGCCCGGTAGAGCGCCTCGTTCCTGATCTTGTTTCCAACGCCCGAAAAAATATTTTGATCCATCAAAATATCATCGATCGTTTTTTCGGAATGTTTTTTCAAGAGTGACTTAACGGATTTTGGATCGAACTCTTCGCTGAGAATATCGACACGCCAATCATATTCATCTGCCGGTTTACCTTCTAATTTCGTCGCCCTCACTACATAGCCGTTTATTTCACCTTTTGCAAATTCGAGGAAGAAAGAACGGTTCACTTTTTTTCGCTCGTTTACGAGTATATCTCCAAACAAACCAAGATGCACGCGTACTGTGCCGTTGGTAAATTCAAAAAGCAGGTGCTTCCCCCAGGTGTGAATACCAAGCAATTTTTTCCCGTTGATCCAGGCGGTAGGCATCTTGCCGTAGCCCCCGGCTTTTTTCACAATCTTTCCTGTGAAAGGTTTTAACTGATTTTTGAGATGAAGTATCGACGGTCCTTCTGGCATTTTATATTTTTAAAAAGATGGTCCGAGCTGAAAATCTATTTTTGAATTTGCCTGCGTGGAAGAAAAATCATTGCTGATAATTTGCTTTCCGTAATTTAAGGCTGGAATGCTCATTCAATTATTATACTGATTTTATTTTCGTATTAATATCATGCCATGAATAAATATTTACCGATACTGGCCATGCTGCTTATGGCAGCCTGCACCGGGCAAACTGATTCCACACCTGAGGTGTCTGCGAAAGATTCTACCAACGCATTTTCGGCAACGATAGACCGGGATGACCCGGCGCTGGATGGCATCATTACCAAAGATGCAAAGCCGGAGGTGATTGCAGAAGGCCTGGAATGGAGCGAGGGGCCACTTTGGGTAGAAGACCAGAAAATGCTGTTGTTTTCCGATGTGCCCGTTAACACAGTTTATAAATGGACAGAAGACAGTGGCAAACAGGTTTACCTCCAGCCTTCAGGATACACGGGCACCGGGCTTACTAATTCGAAAGAGCCTGGAAGCAACGGGCTTACACTTGATCTTAAAGGCAGCCTGGTACTTTGCCAACATGGAAACCGGCAGGTTGCAGTGATGAATGCGCTGCTTACTAACCCGCAGCCAGTTTTCCAAAGCCTGGCGTCTTCCTTTAACGGGATAAAGTTCAATAGTCCAAATGACTGTGTGTTTAACCGCGCCGGTGAACTCTTTTTTACAGACCCACCCTACGGGCTACCTCAGCAGAGTGATGAAGATTCGCTGAAAAGGCTGTCGTTTAATGGCGTCTTCATGGTGAAAAAAGACAGCACTATCGTACTGCTAACGGATACGGTTACACGTCCCAATGGTATAGCTTTATTCCCCGGTGACAAAAGATTACTCGTTGCCTCCAGTGATCCCAAAAAACCCGAATGGTATGTTTGGGATATTGATGCCGACAAGCTCGCCAATGGTAAGGTTTTCTACAGCGCAATTGGTTATGATTCATCCTGGAATGGGTTGCCTGATGGCCTCAAGATCGATAGTAAAGGAAATGTTTTTGCCTCTGGGCCGGGTGGTATTTATATTTTCAATAATAAAGGAAAAAAGCTTGGCTTAATCCGTTTGGAAAATTCTGCCAGCAACTGCGCCCTGTCACCTGACGAGAAGACCCTTTATATAACGAATGATATGTACGTGTTGCGACTAAAGATGCGATAACCATCTTTACGCCATAAACGCACTTATCGGCTATTTGCAACTATAGAAATGATCTCATATAACCCCAAGCCTGGCTCCGCTGCATTTTCAACGTCAATAAAGCTAACACGCACAGGAAAATGTCGCGGCTGCTATTCATCTGGAAGGCAAGCTTTCGGGGAAGCAACTACTTTTTCTAAATCTTGAGCTTGTATCTTTTTTTGGACATTTGTCGTGACCGCGAGAGAATAAGTAACACCAATTCTATACTCCTACATTGATCCCAGTGGAGGTATTTATTTTCTATATATTGGGTTTCCCCGAACTGATTGCAGAAGAAATTGAAGAGCCGTTTGGTGAGGACCCGAATGACCAGCCGACACAACGTATCTGCGAAACTATCCGGAAAGACGTGAACGAAATTTTCCCGATGGATTAGATCGCTGGAATTATATTTTCAGGCGAACGTAAATCTTCTCCAGCAGCCCCGTGATCCAGACCACAAAAAATGCAACGGCAAATGACCTGATGATACCTCCAACGCCTTCGCTGAACACGGTTGGGTAATGAAAATGAAAGAGGTTATAAATGGAATACAACAAATAGGGTATAAGATAACAGGTAAGCGTACTCGTTCCTGCAGGCTTAATGACGTCGAACCAGTTTCCTTTTTCTTTTTTATCAGCCAGGTAGATCAGGGCGATTAGTGCCAGCAGGCTGATGCCGGTGCACAATCCAACCCAGGCAGGTGTTGACTGAAGTTTAGAAATGCCTGCAATAGGCCGGGTAAGAAAGCCAAAAGCAAGCATTGCCAGTGCAAATAGGCTAAGCCAAATAAAAATGTTGTTTGTCTGATCCTTCCTTGATTTAGTGTATAGCAAAGATGCAACGACGCCTGCCATCGCGAAAGCAGGCAGGGAGCCGCTGCCGACTATCCAGATATATTCACGTACACCAGCCAGGCCTTGCAGCCAACCGCAATGCGCTGCCACATTGAAAAGCATAAAGAAAGTCAGTATAATAAAATTCACAGATAGCTTGCCTTTGCTGAACAGATAAGCAAGTGAACAGATCAGGTATGTCCAGCCAATAAGCCCAAGAATGCCCCACCAATAAGGCTTTAATCCCACGGGTTCAGCAGCAGAGCCGCCGGTGAACAACATCGCCATGGCGACGAGCAGGGCGATACCTAACCCTTGTAGTAGATATTGAGTTGATTTTTTTCTCAGATGAGAATAGTCCAGCCAGACAAGAAAAAAGCCGACCGTGATGAGTATTTCCCAAACGGGCCTGGGCAGTACCGCATTTTCATTATAATTCTCCAGGTTCACATGGAGGAAGCCCATCACCAACAGCGCTAACGAGCGGAGGGTAATGTGAAATATAATACTCCAGGTTGGCTCACCTTTTTTTATCCTGTTGTTGATGGCTATGGGGATAGACAGCCCAACGATAAAAAGAAATGCGGGGAAGATGGTGTCTGCAAATCCCAATGCATCTTCGCTGCCTTTCGCATGCTTTATCCATTCGGGAATTTTTTCAACACCATCCACGTCATTCACGAAAATCATGAAGAACATGGTAAGTGCCCGCAGCACATCGATAGACTTTATTCTATGCGGAAATAATTTGCCCCTGTTTTGCGTCAGGGGAGTTGAAGCTGTAAGTGGATTATCCGTCACCTTTCGAATTTACGGATTTGCCATGTGAGATGCCTGCTATTGTTTTATAAAATGGAACATCCTTTCGCTGCCCGCACTATGCAATTTCAAATAATAAGTTCCTGCGGGAAGTTTGGCAATGTTCAATTGAAGCAGGTTACCATTGAGATTTCCTGTTCGCTGAACAGCTCTCCCCGAGAGATCATAAATGATGATGTTTGCTTCGCTTGTTGCTTGTGTCAACAGGATGCGCAGTTGGGAATGTGCCGGGTTAGGATACAAAGTGATTTGTAACTGATCGCGTTCAAGTGCGAGTGGTACTATGATACTGTAAGTGATCTTTCCATCTGCATCAACAATTTTTAGCCTGTAATAAACTACCTGCGAAGTCAGCAATTCTCCATCCCTGAATGAGTAATTGTTTGAAGCGAGGTTTGCCGGAGTAGTGGTAAACACAGTTGCAAAATTTCCGTTCGGTGCCAATGCCCTTTGAAGTTCATAGCGGCTGAGCCTGTTTTCATTTTCAGTTGACCAGCGCAAAAGCCGTGCATCTCCCTGCAGTTCACCTGCAAATGTTACGAGCGTTACCGGCAGTGCCGCAGCTGCCAAAGCGTATTTAACCACCAGGCCTAACTCATTAAGGAAATTGCCAAATCCAACGGCATACAATTCGTTGGCTCAGCCTGCCAAACGCCCCGGGTTACAAACTGTTTATTTTCTGATACAAAGCCCTGAAGCAATGCCAGGGCGTCATTTCTCCGCCCTTGTCATCTTTCGTATTGCCGTAAAACCCATCTAAAAAAATTCCGGCGCCTGACCAAACGGTTTGCATCATGCCTGCGAAATGTGGTTTCATCTGTTTGGTGGCTGAGTTCCTGAAGTTCAACATGTCGTCTACTTGCTGAAGGGCAACTTCAGCCCGGCGCCACGGACAAGTGACCACGTCAAGGCCATTCATCGCGAAGTAAACCGGGGTCTTATCTGCCCGCTCATAATGCCAGTCGCAGATCATTACATCTTTTGGTATCATGTTTACGGCGCGGTAGGTATAATTATAGCTCGCCTCCCAAATGCCGATACCTGTTTCCTTTCCATCAATCAGCCTGTCGCCCCAGATCCAGAGCCGCCTGTTTTTCTGTGCCAGGTTATTTCGGATTGCAGTCACCTCTCCTGCAAAAAGTTCTGCCTTGTCGCGGCCACTGCAACGCGGGCACTGCCTTTCTCCCAAATAAAAAACTTCGTCCATGCCTGCATGAAAGTCGGTTGCCTGGAACACATCACACAGTTCATTTACGATGTCAAAAACTACTTTATGTACTTCCGGATGTAGTGGGCAATAGCTTTTGCAATAGAGGTAATCATCATTTGGCCATTTATATTCCGCCGGCATTTTTACGTTTGGAGTCTCATCAAATTCAGGATAGACCGCAAGTAATTTATTAGTCTTGCCGGCCCATGACTGGTGCCCAAGTAAATTGATCTGCGGGACCAGGTTGATGTTGTTTTTCCGGCAAACGGTTAGCATTTTTTGTATGTCAGCTTTTGAAAGTGCTCCGCTGTCTGCCAGTTCAGGATGCGTTTTATATTGATAATGGTAGTCGATGCGCACAATCAAGGTATTCACTTTCCGTGGTGCGAGTTCTTTATCAATAAACTTCACAAAACGATCCACCTCCTGGGAAGATGGAGAGCCGATACAGAAGCCGCGAACCGGCAGCAAGCTGTCCAGTGGTTGCTGGGAAAACGCAGGGAAGTTGCCCGCTATAAATAAACAAAGTATCAAAGCATTTCGTAAGTAGCTGTTCTTCATTACCAATAAATTTTTTGAGTTAATGTAGTCAGCTAAAGCTAAGAAGAAATCAATAGGTGGAGAACTATCCTGTCACATTTAATGACTGCAAAAACGAATTGGCGAACCCTGCTTATCTTTCATCCAAAGAAATATACCATGAAAATTGCAACATATAATGTGAATGGAGTAAATGGCCGCTTGCCGGTATTGCTACGGTGGCTGAAGGAATCTGCACCGGATGTGGCCTGCCTGCAGGAACTGAAAGCTCCACAGGAAAAGTTTCCTGAAGAAGCCATCGCGGAGGCAGGCTACGAGGCTATTTGGCACGGACAAAAGAGCTGGAATGGGGTGG
>JBBQSI010000176.1:0-7077 GCA_038213975.1 Chitinophagales bacterium | reverse complement strand
ACCTGATGTTTCAACCCATGTTCACTTACAAAGATTACGTAGTAAGACCAGGATCGAACGATACAGTGATTGTACCAGATGGAGACAAGGTGGTGATGGTCGTGAGGAATAAAGAAGCCGAGCAACGCTTTATAAATTCACTCGCCGGCTTGCACTCACAATTTGTTTACCATGAGAAAAACAATCTTGTGCTGAAAGGCGCAGAGGTTTTGCGGAACAACTGGTTTTTTCTTTTTGTAGATGTGATGAAGGAAATGAAGGTGCCGGTAGTTGGGTTTGAAGCCTTGAAGAATTTTCGATTTAATACTTCGAAGCCGGCCACAAAAATTCATTTAAGTAGCGGCCTGGATTGGTTTGATGCTAAAGTGGAGCTTTCTTTTGGTGGTCAGAAGATCGGAATCACCGAAATAAAAAAGGCGCTGACAAACAAACAATCATTTGTGCAGCTCAACGATGGCTCGCTGGGTATCTTACCGGAAGATTGGATAAATAAGTATGCATTACTCTTTAAAGTAGGCGATGGCCGGGATGATAAGTTGAGGCTTTCGCGCTATCACCTGAGTGTGATCGATGATCTTTATGAAAAGCGGGATGAAAAAGAATTGTCTTTTTCCCTGGACGAGAAATACCAGCGACTTAAAGAGTTTAACGACATTCCCGAAGTGCCTTTGCCGCCGGAATTGGAAAGCAGGCTGCGTCCTTACCAGCTATCTGGTTTTCACTGGTTAAACTACTTACGCGAAGTTGGTTGGGGTGGTATCCTTGCAGATGATATGGGTTTGGGTAAAACAGTGCAGGCGCTAAGCATGCTTTACAACTATGCAGATAAGAAAGGAAGATTGTTTGCACTTGTTGTCTGTCCGACAACGCTCATCTATAACTGGGAGAACGAGATAAAGAAATTTACCCCAACGCTAACCTGGCACATCCATCATGGCAGCATGCGTTCGAGAGATCCGAAGGAATTCCAGCAGTATAACATTATTATAACGACCTACGGTACCCTTAGAAGTGATCTGCAGTTGCTGATGAAACTTGTCTTCAACTATGTGGTGCTGGATGAATCGCAGGCGATAAAAAATCCTGCATCAAAAGTTACCAAGGCTGCTTGTTTACTTAATGCAGAAAATAAGCTTTGCATGAGTGGTACGCCTTTGCAGAATAATACTTTTGATATATTTGCCCAGATGAATTTTCTGAATCCGGGCTTACTTGGTTCGGTTGAATTTTTCAGGAATGAGTTTTCCACGCCGATTGATAAGTTCGGAGAACTAGAACAAAAAGATCACCTCAAAAAGTTGTTGTATCCTTTTATTCTTCGCCGCACAAAAGAACAGGTGGCGAAAGACTTGCCTGACAAAACTGAAACCATCCTCTATTGCGAGATGGAGGCTGAGCAACGAAAAGTGTATGAAGCCTATCGCTATTCATACAGGGAAAAAATCCTTGGCTCAATTGAAGGTATTGGCATCGGCAAGTCACAATTAACCATTTTGCAGGGGCTGATGAAGCTGCGGCAAATTTGTGACAGTCCCGCTATACTTAACGAGGATGAAAAATTCCCAAATCATTCTATTAAACTCGATGAACTCACCCGTGAGATCACTGAAAATATAGGGGAACACAAAGCGCTCATCTTCTCACAATTCCTGGGCATGCTCGCGCTTATCCGAACTAACCTGAAACAAAATGAAATCGACTTCGAATATTTTGATGGCAGTACGCCGCCACACGAAAGAGAACGGGCAGTTCAAAATTTCCAGGCAAATGACCAGTGCCGGGTGTTCCTGATTTCACTAAAGGCAGGTGGTATCGGCCTTAACCTGACGGCGGCAGATTACGTCTACATTGTAGATCCCTGGTGGAACCCGGCAGTTGAGCAACAGGCTATTGACCGGACTCACCGGATCGGGCAAACGAAGAACATTTTCGCCTACCGTATGATTTGTAAGGATACGATTGAAGATAAGATCATCCAGTTGCAGGAACGCAAAAGGATCTTAGCTAAGGAGTTGATCGCAGATGACCAGGCGTTCGTAAAAAGTCTTAGTAAAGAAGATATCGAATATCTGTTCGGTTAGGGTTTGCGAAATGTTGCATTAGGACTTAAGAGGCAATAAATTCTTTCAGCCTTTGAAATTCCTTTTTATTTCCGGACTCAAATAAAGTATTGAAATTCTTCGCGAAGTTTTGGAGGAAGAGGGAAAGGAAGCCTTTTCCTTGGGAGTTTTGATGTTTCATACATTGGGATTTATAAGGATTTTAAAGAGATACTAAGATAAAAAACGAAGTGCCATTTTTGCAAGAGCACATTCACGCTTTCTTTAGGTAATTTCCGAAGTGTCCCCACCGGAAGAATTTTTCTCTACATAATATTGGCGTGCTGGCGCTTTCTTGATTTGAATTTTTGGGCTGTTCGGAGGCTGTTGTATTCAGCGTTTTCTGATAATCTTAGCACTAAGATGTTAATGAATCTGTGCAGCGATGTAGTTATGGTATTCATATACAGGATATTGTTGCAAAATAACGATGAGTACAAAGAAAAATTGTCTATACCTTAAGCTCGTTTTTTCAAAATAAAAAGGCAGCCTGCTTGCGCAAGCTGCCTTTATTGATCTTCGCGAACCTTATTATTTTTCGGCCTTATCCAATTTCTTATCAAGATGAATACTCCCCATTGAATCGGAAGTTAGATTATACCACTGCCGCTCGTCCTCCAGAACGATACGATAGGAAAGTCCTGTGGCTGATGATACTTCAGTTACACCGAATATATTCTTACCGGGATATTTCTCATTTACTTTAGCCCTTATAAAAGGAGACAGGTTTGACTCGGTATAGTAACGAGTAGTAGAAATAATATTACCGTTGTAGTCATATTCCATCCGGCATTTGGAATTATCAGGATCAGTAAAATAAACAGCGTAATGCGATTCATAATCATACCAGGTCGTTTGTTTTACCTCGGGGAAAGAAGCCTTAAAAACTTTTAGTACTTTTTCATGTACGGGAGCGGCATTTACGAGGGTAGCGGAGAACATCGCGATTGCGATTACCAGGAGAAACTTTTTCATTTTAATTAGTTTAATGGTTACGAATGTGACATAAAAATAGAGGATACATCTACCCTATATTTCGTATTTGTTACCATTGGTATCCCCTTATTTCTGGCCATTTGTTAAGACCCGGTTAAGGCCTTTCCCGAAGCATTAAAATCCTTAACCCAAACTCACCAATCATCTGCTAAAGCAGTGTAGATAAGTGATTCTTAAGGAAATCTTAAGGAGCTTAGAACACGGATGAATGGCAAAGCCAGGAAACTTTTCGAAACTAAATAAAAGCGTAATTCGAAAATTTTTCATTTCTTCTCACAACTTATGGTGAATATCTAATACGTCCTCAACCTCCAGCTTTCAGTAAATTTACCGGATGGATAATTACCTGCATGGATTGAATGAACCGCAGAAAGAAGCCGTGCTTCACCGGGATGGCCCGGTCATGATAGTTGCCGGAGCCGGAAGTGGAAAAACTAAAGTGCTTACGACCCGCATAGCACATTTATTGGCGTCAGGCGTAGATGCATTTAACATCCTCGCCCTTACTTTTACCAACAAGGCTGCGGCCGAGATGAAGGAAAGAGTGGAGCGCATCCTGGGAAACAACGAAGCACGTAATCTTTATATAGGCACATTTCATTCCGTTTTTGCACGCATTCTCCGCTTTGAAGCTGATAAGATCGGCTATCCAAGAAACTTTTCCATTTACGACACTGATGATGCAAAGAGTGTAGTGAAAACGGTGATAAACGAACTGAATCTCGATGATAAACATTACAAACCAAACACCGTATACAACAGAATATCCCATGCGAAAAATGACTTGATCACCCCGGAAGAATACAGCACTGACTTTGCCATACAGCAGGAAGATATGCGAGCCAACCGGCCAATGATAGGGCAAATTTATCATGCTTACTGCAAGCGTTGTTTTAAAAATGGCGCCATGGACTTTGATGACCTGCTCTTAAAATTTTACCAGTTGCTGAGTACAAATCCGGAAAGCCTGAGTAAGTACCAGCGGAAGTTTAGGTACATCATGATAGACGAGTTCCAGGACACGAACACCTCCCAGTATGCCATCATAAAACTCCTGGGAGCCATGCACGAAAATGTAGCCGTGGTGGGTGATGATGCGCAGAGTATATATAGTTTCCGCGGGGCCACAATTGAAAATATTTTACAGTTTCAAAAGGATTATGAAGATGTAAAGCTTGTAGTCCTTGAGCAAAATTATCGCAGTTCGCAGGCCATTTTACATGTAGCTAATAACGTGATCGCTTTTAACAAAGGCCAGCTTCCAAAAAAGCTTTGGACAAGCAATAGTGAAGGGGAAAAAATAAAGTTAGTCCGCACTGCTACAGAAAATGATGAGGGTAAATATGTAGCGGATGCTATCCAGGAGCAGAAACTTCGAAATCATTTTAGGAATAATGAGTTTGCAATTCTATATCGCACGAATGCACAAAGCCGCAGCTTTGAGGAAAGTTTACGCAGGATGAATATTCCTTACCGGATTTACGGCGGCATCAGTTTTTACCAGCGAAAAGAGATCAAGGATTTTCTAAGTTACCTGCGGGTAATTGTAAATCCTGGTGATGAAGAAGCTTTGAAAAGGATTATCAATTACCCTGGCCGTGGCATCGGCAAAACGACAATTGAGAAAACGGTTTTGAATGCCAACCAAAACGATATTTCTATGTGGGAAGTGATATCGCGTGCTCAGGAATTTGGTTTTAGGGCAAATACTTTGGAAGCACTTAAAAGTTTCGTATTAACGATCCGGATGTTTCAAAGTGAATTACTGAAAAAGAATGCCTATGATCTTTCTATCCTTGTTGGAAAGCATACAGGGATGGTAAAAGACCTTTTCAATGATAAAACCACCGAGGGATTGGCGAGGTACGAAAACCTCCAGGAATTACTGAACTCGATTAAAGAATTTACAGAAACACCTACCGAAGATGGCGAATTACTCGATAAGGATCTTGGGACATACCTGCAACAGATTACCCTGCTTACGGATGCAGACCATGACAAAGGGGAAAGTGATGTAGTGAGGCTAATGACGATTCATGCTGCAAAGGGCCTGGAGTTTCCAATAGTGTTCGTTGGCGGATTAGAAGAGACTTTATTTCCAAATTCAATGTCCATTAATACGCGGGAAGAATTGGAAGAAGAACGTCGTTTGTTTTATGTAGCAATAACGCGGGCAAAAAAATTACTATGGCTTACCTATGCCAATACCCGCTATCGGTTTGGAAACCTTTCCCAGAATGATCCTAGCCGCTTCCTGGAAGAGTTGCCGGAAGAGCGGTTGGACAGAGCATTTGCCGGCAGTAGTATGCGGAATCTCCAGGTAAACCACTGGAACCCATTTGAGCGCGACGCACCGGGTTTCAGGCAAGGGGGATCTGGAGGTAAAACTGCACCGTCACAAAGAGATGATACCGGGAAATCATCAATAGTGCCGACAAAGCAGCCGCCTAAAGTCGTGGAGCACGTGCCATCACAGGGTTTTGCCCCAAGCGATACCAGTAATTTGAAGCAGGGCCAGCGAATCGAGCATCAGAAGTTTGGCTACGGAGAAGTTTTGAAAATGGAAGGATCTGCTCATAATCCGGTTGCGACCGTAAAGTTTGAGCACAATGGTGAAAAAAAGATCATGATCAATTATGCCAGGTTGAGGATTGTCGCAGAACAGTGAGAACGTTAACATTCTGACATCCGCTCTGTCCTATCCGATTATCTTAGTAAATTTGTAATCTTATTTTTTCGATTATGATTAAGACAGGCAACCCAGTCATCAGTATATATACAGAGATGACACCCAACCCGGAGACAATGAAGTTTGTTGCAAACAAACTTCTATATCCCGGAAAAAGTATTGATTTCCAGGATGAGAAAGGAGCATCAGCCTCCCCACTGGCAATGCAATTATTTACATTCCCATTTATAAAATCGATTGTCATTGCGAGCAATTTTGTGACGCTCACAAAAACAGCGGATACAGAAGATTGGCAGGATGTCATACCATCACTTAAGCAGTTTCTGAAGGAATACCTGGAGGAAGGCAAACCAGTGATAAATGAAGAAGAACTGGAAAATCGCAAGGCTGAAAGTTCCAATGAAGTATCTGCAGATGATGACGATGTGGTAAAAAGAATTAAGGAGCTTCTGGAAAACTATGTGAAGCCTGCCGTAGAAATGGATGGGGGTGCGATACAGTTTCGGAGTTATGAGGATGGTAAAGTGAACCTGATGATGCAGGGAAGCTGCAGTGGCTGTCCCTCTTCTATGATCACCTTGAAGGCGGGTATAGAAGGCATGATGAAGCGAATGATACCAGAAGTGAGAGAAGTAGTGGCGGAAGCTGAATAGTTCGGGAAAATTTAATGAAATTAAAAGGAAGCCAAAACGGCTTCCTTTTTTATATCTTTTTACTAACGCCATCTTTTGACCCTTCCGCAGATCATAAATCAGTTCGTCTCAGATCTACAACAAACCACTCTACTGGAGTTTATTGCTGTAGTTTTTGGAATTGCCAGTGTTTGGTTTAGTCGTAAAGAACACATTCTCGTTTACCCGGTTGGGTTAGTGAATACGATAGCATACATTTATTTAAGCCTGGATGGTAGCCTTTTTGGCGAGGCCTCCGTAAACATGTATTATACAATTATGAGTATTTATGGCTGGGTTCTTTGGTCAAAAAAAGACCGGCATTTAGAAAAAGTTGTAAAAATCACTCACTCAAATCGCAAAGATTTATTTCACCAGGCAATATTCTTTACGGGATGTTATCTCATTATATTTTTTGCTCTTAGCTATTTGAAAAAACAATTTTACCCGGGTGCAATTCCGTGGGCAGATGCTTTTGCAAGTGCAACGGCTTTTACGGCTATGTGGCTGATGGCAAAGAAGAAAGTAGAGAGTTGGCATTGGTGGATAGCCACCAATATTGCATCGATACCGCTATATTTTGTAAAGCATTATGTTTTTACAAGTGTGTACTATTTTATTT
>JBBQSI010000175.1:0-7121 GCA_038213975.1 Chitinophagales bacterium | reverse complement strand
CTCTCTTCTAAAAAATCTATGTTAGGTTCCACACCTGTAGAAATGCCCACAAACTCACAATCGATATGTCGTCCGTTGGAAGTTTTTATACCCGTCACTGCCCCATTCCCTCCAATTATTTCTGCTAATTCCGATTGAAATTCCAGGTGTATCCCATGGCTCGCAATGTGAGTTGCAATCATCGTTGCTTCTTCGTCAGGGAGCACATTGCCCCAATAATTTTTTTCCCGGATCAACATTGTTACGGGAATTTTTCTCGAGTGCAACATTTCTGCGAGTTCCACTCCGATGAGCCCACCGCCGACTATTACGGCGTGCCGGGTATTAGTGGTTGTGGCCTCGATTTGGTCAAGGTCCTGCATACTATATAAACCACAAACGCCTGAAAGTTCCTGGCCCGGCCAGCCATATTTTTTTGTGCGGCTGCCTGTCGCCAGTACCAGTACGTCGAACTGCAAAATTTCCCCGTTATCAAATTCAATAAACCTTGATCTCGTGTCAACTTTTACCACATGATGGTGCACGAGTTCAATTCGATTTTTTTTCCAAAACCAATCTTCGTAAGGCTTGAGGTGTTCCTTACGCATATGGCCCATGTAAACATACATGAGCGCTGTGCGTGAAAAGAAATAGGGTGTTTCGGAAGAAACCATGGTGATCTTGTCATCACATTTTTTTCGGAGATGCCGGGCGCAAGTGGTTCCGGCTATGCCGTTACCGATGAGGACAATGTTTCTTTTAGTGGCCATGAATGGCGGCGGCTATTTTTGTTCGTTTAGGTCCCAGCTGTAATCCATGTACTCAATGTTAGCCGAGCGATTAATTTTTACCGGTGCATATTTATTTAAATAGTCAATCTTACCGGATGACTTGGTAAAGTCTTTACCATACCAACTAAATATTTTTGAGATCTTTAGCTTATTCGGCGTGATGACATTCCTCGATTTATCTGCCAGGAAATCACGTGCCTGGTCATCAAGCTGGCTATTCAGCTTTGAAGCTTCATAGGCTTCATTTCTGAGTTTGGGACAGCTTGTAGAAGCACAATTAAGCGCGAAGTGCATCCTGGGTTCCTCAAAATCTTTCCGCAGGGTTTTATGTTCAATATCATTTAAAGAAAAATTCTTTCCGCCTATTTTGAAGAAGTTTTTATCCCAGGGGGTATTGACGAAGATCACCTGCACATCGGGGCCTATTTTCTTAATCGATGATACCGGGTAATGCATGGTGATCAATTTGACTGTAAAAGCATTATAAGCATTAAACCAGTAGGCGAGCTGCTCATCTCTGCTCCAGCTTTTTTCCGGCGGATTGTTTGAAAGGGTAGCGAGATAAGCGTCCAGTGCTTTTTGATCTTTTATGAAACCTTTATAGTTTACAAGGCCTTTAGCATTCACATATTTTTTGAGCAAAGCCGTCCAGGGAGCATGATCCGGTGGGTTAGCATTAACAGTGCTTTCTGCGTTCAAACTTCCTGCTACTGCGCTATAACATGTCATCACAATTCCTGCAATCAGCAGCGTTGCCACTTTTTTCATCTTTTTCATTCTTTTTTTTGTAGATACGAACGAACGGGGTGTAGAGTTGAGTATTCCTACAATTTATGAAAACTAAAACGTTTAAGTGAGTTCTATTATTTGCAGGGGTTCGTCAAACTGTACCAATGACTGCTCCAGCCTGTCCCTGTGCGTATCAGTGATGAAGACCTGGCCATTGTTAATTTTACAAACATAGTGTAGCAAGTTGTGTGTTCGCTGCTCGTCCAACTTTTCGAAAATATCATCCAGCAACAGGAGGGGAGGAATACCGTTGGTTTCCTTTAAAATTTCAAATTCAGCCAGTTTACATCCAAACAGCAAACTCTTGCGCTGTCCCTGCGATGCCGTTTGTTTAAATGGATTTCCCTGTAGTAAAAAATGCAGGTCATCTTTATGAATACCGGTGTTGGTTCGCTGTGTGGCGAGATCTTTTTCCCTTGAAGACTTTAAGAGTGCTGCGAAGTCTTGGCCGGAGAGTTGGCTTACATATTCTATTTGCAAAGCTTCTTTTGCTCCGGCTATTTCGGCGTAAAACTGATGAATCAGCGGTACCAGTTGAGCGCAGTATTTTATTCGCGTAGTGTGTATGTAGTTCGCGGGGCGTATAAGCTGCGCATCAAGCGTTGCCAACAGGTCCCTGTCATAATTTTTACCGATAATATTTTTTAAAAAACTATTGCGCTGCTGCAGCAATTTATTATAAGTGATCAGGTGGCTTAGATATGTGCCATCTAACTGGCTGATGAGCGTGTCTAAAAACTTTCTTCTTTCGTCACTGTTGCCGGCGATCACCTGTATGTCATCGGGTGCTATCATCACGCAGGGGAACTTACCAATGTGATGAGAGAACTTTTCATAGGCAACATCATCCAGGTAGAATTCTTTTTTTGCAAGACCGCGGTAAATGCAGACGACGTTAGAAGGAGAGGCGCCATCCGATTTTCCATTTATTTCTCCCTCAATCCGGAATCCCGCACCGCCAAAGTGCACGTTCATCAGATCAGAGCGTGTGAAGTAGCTTTTTGTGAAGCATAAATAATTTATTGCATCTAGCAGGTTTGTTTTACCCTTACCGTTCAGGCCACAAATGCCAATTATCCTTTCGGTAAAATTAAATGTGCTGGCCTCATAATTTTTATAACCTGTAAGAGAGATCTTGGAAAAAGCCATGCATATATTGATTGACAAAAATTGTAGGGTTTCATATTTACTCCTGCATCCGGCGCAGATAATTGATTTGGCCCAGGTGATAATTTAAGTGAAGCAATAAATGAAGGAGGGTGGTGCTGGTAGAGCTCGTCACATTATTAATAGGAATGGGAAAGTCTGCTGCCATGTGTTCAGCCGTCAAAGCAGCGATAGTTTCCGTAACCATTGGTATCGCGCTTTTTACCTGGGAAATCAGCTCACTTCTTGCGACGCCCATGGCAGCAAATTCTATCTCCCTGTTTCTCTCGTAGCCGGTTGTTGCTAATGTGGCTCCGATAAAATGATTGAGGTTGCCAACGAGATGTAATACAAGATTGCCCGCAGAATTTTTAATTGATCCGTATTTCTTCCAGATATCTTCTTCATTTTTAAACAGGCTTATCTCTTCAATGAGCTTGTTCAGGTCACGTTCATAAAAGTCAGCTATTGTAGTGTTTACCATACGCTTTATTTTGAGAAGCAAATTTACTGAATCTGCGTAGATGCTGCTGGCAACGCCAGGTGGAAAATTAAAAACATTCAAGAAGACTAAAAGAACCGCCGATGATTTTTATGACAAAACCAAATCAGTTCTAACCGGGAGTGTAAACAAATCTGTGTCAGTTACATTAGCTTCCCTTTAGTTTCAAACTCTTTACTGGTTGTTTGATTGTTATGCTGCAAAACCATCCGCACACCACGCAATAACGGCGGTGGGTGGGCTTCTTCGGTTTGAAGCAGTGTTCTATGAACACCAACGCCGGAATAAGGTTAAGAACGGCGGTGTGTGAGCTTTGGTCTGTTGGCTGGAACACAAATAAAGGCTAGAATCGTATTTTAGCTTTATGCTTCAGTCTAAACGAATAAGATTATTCATTGTAGGTTCAGTATTGATATTCTTCGTAGTAAAAACCATCGTTGAAATTTCCCATGCCAGGTGCGACGTCTTAAAGGAATTTTTGAATAATGAATTTAATGGATTAGTGGTTAATAAATATATTGATAGCACTTCTCACTCCACAAAAACTATAGTCATCAAAAATTTCGATAGGGAGACTCCAGATTTTTTTACATTGCTTGAATGGGATGAATCAGGTTTTTATTATAAAGTCGATAAAAATGATACCATACTAAAAGAACGTGGGAAAAATATTGTGCATGTAAAAAATGGCATAAGACATTTCGCTGATACGCTATATTTCGGGTGCGAAAGAAAAAGATAATTTTATAATGAAAAGGGTAATTTCTCTCATCTATCAGTTTTACCCACCCTGGCGCAAATATGCAGCAAAGGTAACGTGGCGTTGGCTTATCTGTGTCACTAAAAGATCAATTTTGTAATCCCAATACTTATATTAAGATATGAGCCGGAACTATCAATTTGCGGATAATGACAAAATTATATTTTGTACGTCTAATGTTTACCTGCGTTACGTCACGCTGGAACTAAAGCCGAATAGAATTACAACTGCTGCGCAGTGTTTGCCCTGCTTGCAGCAATAGTGTTGTTGGTCGTTTGACTAGTCTGAAAGCTCAATACAAGTGCAGGCTTTTTCTTTATCTGAAAATTTCGGTATCCGGATAAAATGAGCCAAAGGCCATCCAATAACCCATGATAAACAGGGGCGACTTCAGTTGCTGGCCTTCCATTGGTCCTGAAATAGCCATGCCAAAAGCATCCCAGGTATTTCCGAACTGGTCTTTTAATAAGCCATTGCCATTACTTTCTAAAGTAAAATTGGGAATACTATTGTCAGGTAATATTTTCTCGAAGGCAACCATGATATTTCTTGCAGAATCTCCCGCTATTACTAATGATTGCCCCCGGAATTCATCTTCAATCACACCGCCGCTTGCGGCAAGAGAACTAAAGCGGTAAACCTTGCCAAGTCCATCTTTGATCACTCCCAACACTCTTTCTTTTCTTGGAATTCGCGTATCGTCGGGTTGTACGCTAAAAAGAAGCTTATTATGATTTGTTCGATAGTCACCGTATGGATATGTTGAATAGTTCCGGCTAAAGCCTGTGTTATCAGAAATAACTTTTGAATCTGGAAACATTTCTTTCCACGTTTTCCAGGTAGTTTCAATTACCTGAAACTTGCCGGCTTCTTCCCGGATCAGTGGGCCATTTACCGCCTGTAGTAACATCTGTGACCAATTACTATTTGACTTTCTGTCATAAGGAATAATATTAGCATTATATAAAAGTCCGGAAACTCCAAATGTAGTTTCACCAGAAGCTAAAATCCGGTTCCACGCAGTAGCCGTGCCCGTTAGCGGACAGTAAATGATTGCTACCTTATCTCCGCTCACATCATCATTCACTATCTCATGCCAATTTAAAATGTTATGGGAATAAGCTCTTATATCGGTGCCATTCCGGTATCCAACTACCAGGTCATTATCAAATAGATAAGTTGCTTCGGAAACATTAATAGATTTCATGTCCATCAAAGCAGGTACGCCATCCTTACCTGGGCCACCATCAAACACACGTTCAATTGGAATTAACCAGGTATTGTTTCCCGGCGGTGGATTACTACTGCCGGTATTCGCTGCCTTTTTTTCACAACCATGATTTATAAAAATTGAAGAGGCTAAAATGAACAAATAAAGTAGTTTCATGGGTATATTATTTTAGTGAGGTTTTAAATTGTTTTTGCCCAGGTATTTCAAAATAAAATCCTGCATTGAATCGAATTGTAGGTGATAACTGCGTATCTCTTACCCAGCCATAGGCGGGAACAGTGGCACTGATATTTATTGTAGATGATATTCCAGGTTTCAGATTGATCCCCGGCCTGATAAAAACCCACCTCCCGCCTGTTCCCGGATTATTCTCTCCATCATTCTTATCCTGGGATGCATGTCTGTAAATCGTTTGTAATGATGCTCCCCATAAAAATCCGGACGCTATAAATTGGTCAGCAACACCCGCGATCACTAACCATTCGTTTCCAAATTGATAAACCTGCGACCCAAGATAATTTCTATTTTTCCCCTTTGCAGTAAAAGTTGCAGTGCCGGAAAAAGTCATTGATGGCCGCTGTTTGCTGTTTTTTAAGATCTGGCTCCAGGCGATTACATCAAAAGCCCCGCTGCCAGGTTGCAGGTCTGCATTCAGTGAGATGTTGTTTTTATCTTTTTTGTCTGATGAACCTGTTGGGAATTTTGCTCCTGCTCCAATAAACCAATTCATCCTTTGCCGCTGATCTGACAGTAGTCTATATTTTATCAGCACTACCCCATCTCCAATACCACGGGTTGATGTTTCGTTTGTGTTTCCAAATTGTTTTATAATACGCTCCTGGCGAATCCATGATAAGAAAATTTCTGCGCTCCATCTTTTATTAATTACATAACCGCTTTGAAGTAAAATTGAATGAGTCAATCGTTTTCTACTCCTGTCATCTAATTTTGATGAACCCTCTTTTAAGGTATTTAGTAAGTTAAGATCATAGCTAAGTGCAAATTGTACAGCCTTCGCTTCCGCTGATGGCAAGCCCAGGTTATTTGAAATTGGCACGCCTCCGGAACAACAGCTTTGTGAATAGGCATGTGGTAAAGAGACTGATAAAGATTGGAATGCAATAATCATTATAAGATAATAATTACTCATAAAACGAATTATTCATTACGGAGTTGATTGTAAATCAAGTTTAGAAATTTAGTCACCCTGAATTATAGACGTTCCCGGATCACTCGCCTTACAACTTTACCATTTAAAGATGTCGTATGCGAAAAAATCGCCGGGCACATTCTTTATCTTTACGACTCAAAATTGAAAGCATTTGACCATAATAAAACCGTGAGCGCCAACCCGGAGAAGTGGCTGGCATTGTATGGAGACATGCTTTATCAATATGCGTTGCCCCGCGTCAGCGATCAGCTAATTGCTGAAGACCTGGTACAGGACACTTTTTTATCCGGACTAAGAGGTCTCGGAAATTATAAGGGTGAAGCTTCAGAAAAGAACTGGCTCTTCACCATTCTTAAAAATAAAATAATTGATCATTATAGAAAAATGGCGAAGGAGAAACCTATTACATCCATGGCCGATCTGACTGCTGTGGAAGGGAGTTGGTTTGCTGAGGATGGGAGTTGGACAGAGGAAAAAAAGCCAGAAAGATGGCATTTGGCTGGCACTCCACTTGAAACAAAAGAAATTCAAAACATCATCTTGCACTGCCGGGATAATCTCAAGTCTCTTCAACAGTTTGTCTTCACCTTGAAATACCTGGAAGACAGGGATTCGGATGAAATTTGTAAGGTGTTAAATATTACCCCGTCTTACTACTGGGTTTTAATTCACAGGGCAAGACTTCAGATGAGAGAATGTGTAGAACAAAAATGGTTAAAAAAGTAAGCTTTTGAAGAAGTTCATGATGAAAT
>JBBQSI010000174.1:0-7122 GCA_038213975.1 Chitinophagales bacterium | reverse complement strand
ATGTAAAAAGATCTTCTCTTACTACTTTTTCATTGATAACGATCGCATCTTCGAAGTTGTAACCTTTCCACGGCATGAACGCAACTTTAAGGTTCCGGCCAAGTGCCAGTTCACCATCTTTAGTGGCATATCCTTCAGTCAAGAAATCGCCGGATTTAATTACCTGGCCTTTCTTCACCGCAGGGCGAAGATTAATACAAGTGCTTTGGTTAGTTTTAATAAACTTCGTGAGCCTGTATATGATTAAATCTTCTTCAAAGCTTACCAGCTTTTGCGCCTGGTTCCTGTTGTAACGAACATGAATTTCATTAGCATCCACATACTCTACAACTCCATCACCATCTGCATGGATCTGGATGCGCGCATCACGGGCAGCTTTACCTTCCAGCCCGGTACCTACTATAGGAACTTCGGGAAGAATAAGCGGCACAGCCTGGCGTTGCATGTTCGAACCCATGAGGGCACGGTTGGCATCATCATGTTCAAGAAATGGAATAAGTGAGGCGCTCAACCCAACAATTTGGTTGGGGGCAACGTCCATATATTCCACATCTCCTTTATCAAGAATGGGGAAGTCACCAGTTTCCCGGGACTTCACTTTTTCATTTACAAAATTTGAATTTTCATCCAGCGGCGCATTTGCCTGGGCGATTTTGGCAGAATCTTCTTCTTCGGCACTCAGGAAGAAAACTTTATTCATATCCACTTTGCCGTCATGCACTTTGCGATACGGCGTCTCGATAAAGCCCATCTCGTTGATCTTAGCGTGTACACACAACGTGGAGATAAGTCCAATGTTCGGTCCTTCGGGCGTTTCAATAGTACAAAGCCTTCCGTAGTGTGAATAGTGCACATCACGTACTTCAAACCCTGCACGCTCCCTGCTCAAGCCTCCGGGCCCGAGTGCAGAAATTCTGCGCTTGTGGGTAATCTCAGAAAGTGGATTCGTTTGATCCAGGAACTGGGATAGCTGGGACGTTCCGAAGAAAGAGTTAATCACGGAAGAAAGTGTCCTTGCATTGATCAGGTCAACGGGGGTAAATACCTCGTTATCCCTTACATTCATCCGCTCACGGATGGTACGCGCCATCCTGGCAAGACCGACACCAAACTGAGCATACAATTGCTCACCAACAGTTCTTACACGACGGTTGCTCAGGTGATCAATATCATCAATTTCACTCTTTGCATTCGTAAGAAGCACGAGGTATTTGATGATGGAAATGATGTCTTCTTTAGTAAGAACTTTTTTCTCAATTGGATAGTTCAGTCCCAATTTGCGGTTGATCTTATACCGACCAACTTCGCCAAGATCATAGCGCTTGTCACTAAAAAAGAGTTTGTCAATGATACCGCGGGCAGTTTCTTCATCTGGCGCATCTGCTCCACGCAATTGGCGATAGATAAGTTGAACAGCCTCGATTTCACTGTTTGACGTGTCCTTGTTTAGCGTATTATAAATGATCGCATAATCGCCGCTCACTTCTTCCCGCTGAATGAAAACGCTTTTAACATCCAACTCCTGGATCATTGCGACATTATCTTCATCAAGTATTGTATCCCTTTCCAGGACGATTTCATTTCTCTCCAGGCTCACAACTTCACCCGTATCTTCATCCACAAAATCTTCAACCCATGAACGAAGTACCCGGGCAGCAAGCCTTTTACCCAAATTATCTTTAAGATTTTTTTTATCTGCTTTTACTTCAACGGCCATTCCAAAAAGCTCGAGAATGTCCTTGTCAGTTTCGTATCCAATAGAACGAAGCAGTGTCGTTACCGGGAACTTCTTTTTACGATCGATATATGCATACATCACATTATTAATGTCTGTAGCAAATTCCATCCAGGCACCTTTAAAAGGAATTACTCTCGCTGAATAAATTTTTGTACCGTTGGGGTGAATCGACTGACCAAAGAATACACCAGGTGAGCGATGCAACTGACTTACCACTACCCTTTCGGCACCATTTATTACAAAAGTACCGCGGGGTGTCATGTAAGGGATGTTACCCAAAAATACATCCTGCACGATTGTCTGAAAATCCACGTGCTCTTCATCATTACAGCTCAGCCGCAGCTTTGCCTTCAACGGAACGGCATAAGTAAGTCCTCTTTCGATACACTCTTCTATGGTGTAGCGTGGAGGATCTACGAAGTAATCCAGAAATTCCAGCATGAAAATATTCCGCGTATCAGTGATCGGAAAATTTTCTTTAAAAACTCTGAACAAGCCTTCTACGTTACGCTTGTCAGGGGTAGTTTCCAACTGGAAAAAATCTTTAAAGGATTGTATCTGTATACCTAATAGATCAGGGGTCTCCGCCAAATGCTCAATTTTTCCAAAACTGATCCTTTGTGCCGGAGCTACTTTTGAAGAAGCCATATTTGAGTTTAAAGATTGTATGTGAGAGAGCCTATTTCCGCGCAGATACGGATTTCATTTACCCACGCAAAAATAAAGGAGTGCAAAAGTAAGCATATTTCTCCAAATACTTTACAATTTGGATGCATACGCACAAGTGCACATTGCTATCTTTTTGCAATAAAATAACAATTCAAAAAAAATGAGTAAGGGCCAGTTGATACCCGGCCCGTTACTCTAAAGAATCAATAGCTTACTGAACCTCTACTTCAGCACCACCTTCTGTGAGCTTAGTCTTTACGTCTTCTGCTGTTGCTTTATCTACACCTTCCTTGATAGGTTTAGGAGCATTGTCCACTAAGTCTTTCGCCTCTTTCAACCCGAGGCCGGTGATATCCTTCACTAACTTAACAATTGCAAGTTTGTTAGGACCGGCTGCTTTCAGAATTACATCAAATGATGATTTTTCTTCTACCGCTGCTGCACTTGCGCCACCGCCATCACCACCGGCAACTACGGTTGCTGCTGCTGGCTCAATGCCGTACTCAGTCTTCAGGAATTCTGCTAACTCCTGTACTTCTTTCACCGTTAGGTTTACGAGGCTTTCTGCTAATTCTTTTACGTCTGCCATTTTATAAGATTTAATTTTTCCCGCCTTCATTCCTTTCCGGTCCGGCGGAGGTTTTACAAAAATTGATTATGCTGTTGTTTTTGTTTCGTCGTTTGTTTCGTCTTTTGTTTCGCCGGTAGGTTCTGCAGGCTTTTCTGCATCTGGGGCCGAAGGTTCAACTATTGCCTCATTAGCTGGCGCTTCTGCTACAGGAACTTCTATTGCAGGCGTTTCTGTCGCAGGAGTTTCTGCTTTTCTATCAGATGCAGCAACTTCACTGGCAGGTGCATCAGCTTTTGCTTCCGCTGTCGGAGTTGCTTCTGCTGCATGGGCTGCTTCTTTAAAAGAGGCTTCACCCTCAGGCCTGTTTTGCAAAGCACCTATTACACGCTGAAGTGGCGACATCAACAAACCAATCACTTCACCAATAAGTTCATTCTTGGTTTTGATCTTCGTAAGTGCTACCAACTGGTTGTCACCCACAAACACGTCGCCGTTTAGAAAAGCGGCTTTTAACAAGGGCCTTTCGTTGTTGTTTTCCTTACGGAAACTACTTATAATAAGCGCCGGATCCTTCGGACTTTCGCTAAACATCAAAGCCGTCACCTGGTGTAGTGAATCGTACACACCAGAATACTTTTGATCATCAAGACTTTCTAATGCTTTACGGATAAGGGTATTCTTGGCGACCCGCATTTCCACCTGCTTATCATAGCAGTGCTTGCGCAGCTTGTTCACCTGAGCTACAGTAAGACTTTCAGTATTAGTAATGTAGAAGTTCGAATACTGAGAAAACTTATCTTTCAAAGTGTCTATCACTTCCTGCTTTTGCTCTTTGTTCATGATTATCTTTTTTTACGATTCGCGGGTAATCGCAAGTAATTAATTAGAAACAGATTTAGTGTCAATGGGAATGCCGGGGCTCATGCTACTCGCCATGCTAAGGCCTTTAAGGTATATTCCCTTGGCTGTCGAGGGCTTTAGCTTCATAATTGCGTTGATCAGTTCCTGGCCATTGGCTTCAATCTTTTCGGGAGTGAAACTTACGCGTCCAATAGATGCATGTACGATTCCAACCTTATCAACTTTGAAAGCTATTTTACCACCCTTCACATCATTGATAGCAGCTACCACATCATTGGTTACCGTACCAGTTTTAGGATTTGGCATCAGGTTTCTTGGCCCGAGCACTTTACCCAGTCTACCAATCTTCGGCATTACCGATGGGGTAGCAATTATAACATCTACATCAGTCCATCCACCTTCAATCTTGGAAATAAATTCATCCAGGCCTACGTAGTCAGCGCCAGCTTCTTTTGCTGCTTCTTCTTTATCAGGTGTGCACAAAACCAAAACACGCTTTGTTTTACCAGTACCATGCGGCAGAGAAACTGTACCTCTGACTGCCTGGTCTGCTTTTTTCGGGTCTACGCCGAGTTTGATGTGCAGGTCAACAGAACTATCAAAACGGGTAGTATTTATTTCCTTTACCAAACTGGAAGCTTCTTTCAATGAATAAGACTTTGAAGGATCAACCTTGGCGTTGGCTACTTTTCTTTTTTTAGTAATCATTTCGAAAAATTTAACCCCGAAGGGGCATCATAGATTTAATTTTCCCAGGGAGCTTTTCCGTCTACATTGATTCCCATACTCCTTGCGGTACCGGCAACCATTTTCATAGCACTGTCCAGGGAAAATGCATTCAGGTCTTCCATTTTGTCTTTAGCGATCTCTTCGATCTGCGTCCAGGAAACTTTTCCAACCTTACTACGGTTCGGCTCCTTGCTGCCGCTCTGGATCTTTGCTGCATCCTTTAGCTGAACTGCTGCAGGAGGAGTTTTTATCACAAAATCAAAAGATTTGTCGCCGTAAACTGTAATGAGAACCGGGAGAACTTTTCCCTGCTTATCCTGGGTGCGTGCGTTAAACTGCTTGCAAAACTCCATGATGTTGATTCCTTTGGAACCCAGGGCCGGACCGATTGGCGGTGCGGGGTTGGCTTGTCCGCCTTTGCACTGAAGCTTGACGTAGCCAGTAATTTCTTTAGCCATAAATTAAAATTTGGTATTAACGCCCGTCGACAAACTCCGGGCTCCCACATATGATATCTCGAAAGAACTTTTTTTGGGACGGCAAAGGTAGGAAAATTAATATTCTTGCCAAGAAGTTTTTCGGCCCGTTTTCTAATTAGGACTGGCTCCCCTCACCTGGATCCGTTCTTCTCATTTCAGCCATCACCTGGCGGATCTCTGCGTATGTGTAGCCGGGGGGTAAATGTTCGAATATATTTTTGTATCCTCCTTCACCATATTTTTCTGCAACTTCTTTAATCAACGCTTGTTTTTCAGGTTCTATAAGTTCATCGATGTTTAGCTCTCCGGTCTCTATATAATGCGATAAGTGGCCCTGAATAGTACTGGCCGCGAAGTTTCGTTCCGTGGCAATCTCCGCTATGCTTTTTCCTGCTTTGAATAGTTGAAAGGAGGCCAGCTTGGAATCCGTCTTCTTTACCTGCTTTTTTTCACGGCTACTTTTTTTCACAGAGAAATTAGGATTGCTTACGTTCCCCGGAAGATTTTTTCTGTTGCAATATCCTTCTACGATATCAATGATGTCATCACCATATTTTTCCGCTTTCACTTTTCCAAAACCGCTTATCTGCTGTAGATTTCTTTTGTCCAGCGGAAGATAAGTGGCGATGTCCGCTAAAGAGTTACGGTTTGCAACCATATAGATTGGGATGCCCGTATCCTGGCAAAGTTTGTCCCGCCAGTTTTTGAGTTCAGTGTACAGCTCAGGATTATTCGTGTCGGTATCAATACCAGCCTTCCCGGCAGCATAAGCAGAGAGGCGCGGCTTCGGAACTGCGTAAGCCAACCTATGTTTCAGGAAAGAAGAAAGCGAAAATGGTTGGTTACAAAATTCGAGATTATGGCCCTGAAGATCTATGGCTCCGGACAATAAATTAAGTTGCTCGTTAACTGCAGTGGCTGTTTCTCTGTGTTCGGTCACCAGCGGATGCTTCTCCACCCGCAGCCGGTAATTATTAAGTTTTGGCAGAAAGTGGCCTGCTGCTGCAACTATCCTTTCCTGCAACAGGATATTTTCTTCAATGGGTGGTGCCCCCTTCATCATCGAATCAATTTGCCGGATAAATTTTTTCCCGGTCTCTCTATCATGTAGAATGTTTTCCTTCAAAGAAGCCATCCATTCGATGGCTCCGTCATTTAGTTTGTCACGGTGAGTATCCACGCCAAGGGAGAGACCATCGACGGCATTTGCCAGCAATTCAAAATTGAAAATTTCTTCAAGAATGTGTTGGCTGAATAGTTGCCTTGCGCCGGCGAAGCGCTCTGCAAGGGAACTCCTGGCGGTAAAGGATTTTTGACTGTTTACGACGTGCTGATTGCTTTGGATAGCAGCGGCGGGGATTTTAGATAACAGCACAATGCCTTCCAGGGTTGTGCAGCGACTGAGTGCCACGTATACCTGGCCGGAACTAAAAGCTGACGCGGCATCGATCATCACCTTTTCGAAGGTCAGCCCCTGGCTCTTGTGAATCGTAATCGCCCAGGCAAGACGTAGCGGGAATTGAGTAAATGATCCGAGGTTTTCCTGCTCAAGTTTGCCATCAGCCCTGTTGAGAACATAGCGGGTGTTTTGCCAGGTTTCAGGAAATACCTGTATATAATCTCCATCGCAATCAACAACTACCGCTTCATGGTCGAGGGATTTGACGACGCCAATCTTGCCATTAAAAAATCGTTTGCTGATGACGTCATTCTTCAAGAACATCACCTGCGCCCCAACTTTGAGTGATAAAGAACCTTCCGCAGGATAGCTATTTTCGGGAAATTCACCTTCGATGACAGCCTCATACTGAAAAGCATTTCCCGCCAACTGGTGAAGCTCACGGTAATTAATTTGATCCGCCTGGTTATTATGAGAAGTAAGTGTGATATATTTTTCGTCCGGTGGTGGCTTAAAAGCAGGCGCGTACCTCAAATGCAGTGCTTCAAAATCATCAGCCGCCATTTCATTATTTCTCACTTTATTCAAAAGTGATACAAATGAATTTTCCTTTTGACGATATATTTTCTCGAGTTCTATTACTATGGGCATTTGCTCCTTTATTGCCAGGCTATCA
>JBBQSI010000173.1:0-7177 GCA_038213975.1 Chitinophagales bacterium | reverse complement strand
ATGTAAATGTGCACACTGCAGAAAAAAAATACCTTTTAAAGACTTCATTGAAGGTCCTGACTTCCCGGCTTGATGAAAACATTTTTTGCCGCGTTCATAAGTCAGCTATCGTGAATTTATCACACCTCACTTCCTATACTTCCCGCCAGAACGGTGACTATGAGCTTGAAATGGCTAATAATAGACACCTCCGATTAAGCCGCAACTACGCTGCGGATTTCAAAGTAAAATTTCAGCGTACTCAGGTCAATGCACATTAGCCTCCTTTTGATATATTTTAATTGTTCAACATGATTTGAATGGCGAGGTTTGATCAATCATCAACTGAAGCCTATGTTGAAAAAGTCAGACTTATTTTTATTGATTTCTTTGTCACTCCTTCTACTCCGATGCGATGGCCAGGTAATGGACAGGCCAGCATCCGGCATTTCGCTCAGCGAGAAAAAAGTTGGTGGTGGCTGTGACGGCTGCGAACTCATGTATAGCGGTATGCCCGGCGAAATCTCTTCAGTGGATACAAGTGCCGGCTGGAGCGAAAAAGGGCAAAAGTTCCTGATCACTGGAACAGTTTATCACCTTGATGGAATTACTCCGGCGGAAGGGGTGATCATATATTATTGGCAAACTGACAACAACGGATATTACTCTCCGGGCAAAGGCATGGATGAAAAAGCCAGGCGTCACGGGCACATACGAGGTTGGGTAAAAACTGACAAGAAGGGTAAATACAGGATTTATACGATAAGACCAGCCCCCTATCCAGGCAGGGATATTCCTGCTCATACTCACATCTCTCTGCGTGAGCCGGGCATCGCCAATGAATATTATATTGACGAATTAGTTTTCGATGATGACAAACTGCTTACTTCGGAAAAAAGAATGGCAATGGAAAACCGTGGAGGTAGTGGTGTGCTACGGGTGTTGCTTGCTGATTCACTGCAGGTAGCGGAACATGATATTATTTTGGGATTAAATGTTCCAAACTACCCGAATCCAAAAATTACAGCCCGGAAGTCCGGTTTGCCAATCGGCGTTGACAACCCCAGCTTCGGACCATATCATGCGTTTGGTGCCGACAAAGGGACAAGAACATGTCCTGTTTGTAAATATGGCCGTTATTTAGGTATCCTATATTTTGTTGGCAACAATCCCGACTGGACTGATATAAAGAAATGGCTAAAGTTTTTCGAAAGAGAAAGTGAAATACGGGGTAAGTTTTTAAAAACATATTTCGTGTATGGAAACGAGAAAGAGTATTCAGAGTCTGCAAATAACGAGATGCTCCAGAATCTCGGCACTGAACTCGGCCTGCATAAACTTGCCCTCACGCATGTTCCATCTTTTCGCAATAGCGAAACCAATGTGGACTTAATTAAAATAGATCCTGAAGTAAAAAATACTATCGTGATTTACAAACAAAGCAGGATCGTTGCAAAATTCATAGCGCTTGATGCCTCACAGGAAAATTTCAAAAAGATCGAAGCTACCCTTGGCAGAGTGGAAAATAATTTTTTAATGCTTCCGGCAATCGGAGCGCCTAACTGATATTTTCAATGATACCGGCAATACCCTGGCCCCCGCCGACACACGCGGTAACGATACCATATTTTTTATCGAGCCTTTTCATGTCATTCAATAGCTGCACGGTGAGTTTTGCGCCGGTACATCCCAGCGGATGTCCCAGCGCTATTGCACCTCCATTAATATTCACTTTTGCCGGATCCATTTCCAGTGTTTTGATCACAGCAAGAGATTGTGAAGCGAAGGCTTCATTCAATTCAACAAGATCGATATCTGATAAATTCATCCCTGCTCTTTTTAATACTTTGGGCACAGCTTCTACCGGGCCGATACCCATCACCCGGGGATGCACACCGGCACTCACACATCCCACTAAGCGGCCAATTGGCTTTAGTCCTAATTCGTTCATCATTTTTTCACTCATCACAATCACGAAAGCAGCGCCATCACTTGTTTGAGATGAATTGCCTGCTGTCACCGTGCCACCGGCAGCAAAGGCGGGTTTCAATTTTGCCAGCGCTTCCATGGAAGTATTAGCCCGCACGCCTTCATCTGTATCCACCGTGAATTCTTTTGTTTTTCGTTTTCCCTTTTCATCAATAAATACCTCTTCCACTTTCATAGGAATGATGCCCTCTGTAAAATAACCTTCGGAGATCGCTTTAATAGCCTTTTGATGAGAGCCCAGGCTAAACTCGTCCTGCTGCTCACGCGTCACTTCGTACTCTTTGGCAACAGCTTCGGCTGTAAGTCCCATGCTCAGGTAATAATCCGGTGTTTCGCTGGCAACAGAATATGCCGGAACGGTTTTCCAACCGGAGGTGGGCACAAGGCTCATGCTTTCCGTGCCGCCGGCAATGATGCAGTCAGCCATGCCACTCCTGATCTTTGCAGTAGCGATGGCAATGGTCTCCAGGCCGCTGGCGCAATAGCGGTTCACTGTCATTCCCGGCACTTCGATGCCTAAAGCTCGCACACTTATCATGCGGCCAACCTGCAAGCCCTGCTCTGCCTCGGGTACGGCGTTTCCTACTATCAGGTCGTCCACACGTGTGCTGTCCAGCGCCGGCACTGAAGCCATCAATCCTTTAATCACGTCGACTGCAAGATCATCTGGTCTGTAAAATCTAAACCCACCCTTTTTTGCTTTCGTAACCGCTGTGCGTATGCCCGCAACTATATATGCTTCCATGTTGACTATTTATTTAGATATATCAATATACACATTTCAACTTAAGTATTTGCCAACGATGGGCACGCGGCGGCCGACACCGAAGGCTTTTGGAGAAATCCTTATCACGGGGCAAAACTGGTTGCGCTTGTATTCATTTATGTTCACCATCCGTAAGATGCGATCAACAAGTGCAGCCTCGTATCCCATTGCTTTTATTTCGTTGGGGCCTTTCACTCGCTCGATGTACTGATAGAGAATTTGATCGAGCACATCGTATTCAGGCAAGCTATCACTGTCTTTTTGGTCAGGCCGCAGTTCTGCTGATGGCGGCTTGGTAACAATGTTTTCCGGTATTACTCCATTTTCTGAATTTATATATTTCGCCAGCTCATAGACCTGCATTTTATAACAGTCGCCCAATACACCAAGCCCGCCGGCCATATCGCCATACAGTGTGCCGTAGCCCGTAGCCAGTTCACTTTTGTTCGACGTATTTAGAAGGATGTAGCCAAACTTATTCGCCAGGGACATGAGCAGATTGCCCCGCGTTCTACTCTGAGTGTTTTCTTCGGCGAGGCCGAAAGGCAAATTTTTAAACATCGGCTCCAGCGCCGTTAGAAAGGCCTGGTAAATTTCTTTGATTGGCACCACGTCGTATGGATTGCCCAGGTTTTCACTGAGTTTTTTTGCGTCTTCCACGGAGTGCGTACTGGAAAATTCAGATGGCATCAGAACGGCCCTCACATTTTCTTTCCCGAGGGCTTTGCAGGCAAGACATAAAGTGACGGCACTGTCTATACCGCCGCTGCTCCCGATAATGGCCTTGGTGAATCCCATCTTTTTAAAATAATCGCTCACCCCTAAAATGATGGCTTCATACACCTGTGAGATATTCCACTCCGGCAAAAAACGCAGCGGCTCTTTTTGTGCCAAAGAAAGTGCTGCAGGTTCAATAACTACCTCGGAAAAAGTACCGTCTTCCTGCAGGTTCACTTCGCAAAGTTCCTCTGTAAATTGCGGCAGTTGTTTGCAAAGATTTGCGTGCTTATCAAAAACAAGCGAAGCGCCATCAAAAACAATTTCCGTCTGGCTTCCTACGGCGTTGCAATAGACAAGCGGCAATTTATATTTCGTGACGTTAGCCTTTATCACCGCCTTCCGGTCTTCTATGTGCGTATAATCAAAGGGTGATGCAGAAATATTAATCATCAGGTCGGGCTCCTGCTCCATCAGCAAGTCCATAGGGCAGATGCGATATAGCGGATTATCACCGAGGTTCCAGATATCCTCACAAATCGTAAGAGCAATACGACGGTTCTTAAATTCGAAAACATTCCAGGTAAAAGCAGGTTCAAAATAGCGGTATTCATCAAACACATCATAGGTGGGCAGGCACGTCTTATGCGCCACCGCCTTTATTTCACCTTCGTAAATAAAAAAAGCACCGTTAAAAAGATCTTTTCCCTCCCGGATCGGATTGCGATCAGGAGCGCCGACGATCACGGCGATATCTGTAGCATGCTCTTTTATTTTATCCAGGCTTTCGTAGCACTTATTTATAAAGTCACTAAAATCCAGGAAATCCCGCGCTGGATAACCGCAAACAGACATTTCGCTAAAAACAATGAGGTCTGCATTTTTACTTTTCGCTTCGCTGATCGCATCAATAATCTTGTTTGTATTGACCTCGAAGTTTCCAATGTGATAATTTTGCTGGGCAAGAATTATTTTCATGCCGCAAAATTAGCTGAATTCAGCCTCTGTTGTTTACTGAAACCGCTTTAGCAAGATCCAATATGATGCGAATTATTTTACCGTTTTTCTGGCTTTCAATTTTCCTTTCCTGCAATCAATCAAATGGACCAGATGTATCGGGTATCGACGTTCAATTGCAAATCCGCCGTTTCGATGATGACCTGTTCGCAATAGACACCAGCCAGGTAGCAACAGGCTTTCAATTGCTGTTAAAAAAATATCCGGGCTTCCTGCCAGACTTCACTGAGAATATTCTCGGACTCGATGTTGATAGTGTAGCCGAGGCCGGCAACATGCACGGCGCAGCCTTCAAATTATTTATACATGATTACCGGCCGGTGAAAGATTCTGTGGATGTAGTATTTAAAAATTTTGCGGCAGAGCAAGAAGCAATTGTCCGCGGGCTAAAACATGTAAAGTATTATTTCCCAAAATATCGTTTACCCGCTTCCTTTATCACCTTCATCGGGCCGATGAATGCAAATTTCCAATCATCATTTGGCGTACTCGGCGATGTACTTACGCCCGAAGGGCTGGGTATTGGCCTGCAATTGCATTTAGGAAAAGATTTTTCGTTTTACCAGTCACAGCAGGGACAGGAGCTGTATCCTGATTATATTTCCAGGAGTTTCACGCCGGCGACCATACCGGTCAATTCCCTGAAAAATATCGTCGATGACATTTATGGTGGCCAGCCCGGCGCCCGTTCGATGATAGAGCAAATGGTGGAAAAAGGAAAACAACTTTACCTTTTACAATTATTCTTGCCGGAGATACCGAAACATTTACTAATTGGATATTCCGAAAAACAGCTGGAGGATGCGCACAAAAATGAAGCAGTGATCTGGGACTTCTTTTTGAACAATGAGCTGCTGAACTCTTCCGAGCAAAACATAATTAAAAATTACGTGGGGGAAAGCCCTAAAACGCAGGAATTTGGTGAGACATCCCCCGGCAATCTCGGCAGCTTTGCGGGCTGGCAGATTGTTAAAAAATATATGCAGGAATTTCCTGAAACACCGGTCGAGGAAATGTTGAAAATTGAGCCAAGAAAAATTTATACGGAGTCCAAATACAAACCGAGAAGCTAATTGTTTTTAAAGGGCACTACCATTTCAAACGCGGGAATATTTACCAGAAAAGATTGCCGGTTATCACCGTTCTCCATGAAATATACTCCATGCATTTTGCCCATTTCACTCCGCAAATTGCAGCCACTTACATACTGGTAACTGGCGCCGGGGTTAATGGTTGGTTGCACGCCAATCACGCCTTCACCTTCTACCTCACGGTAGTCTGCATTGCTGTCGAATATATACCAGTGACGACGAAGGAGCTGCACAGGAAATGAATTATTGTTTTCAATGGTGATCCGGTAGGCAAACATAAATTCACTGGTAACAGGATTACTGTATTCAGGTTGATAGAAAGTTTCAACGCTTATTTTAACTCCTTCTGAAATTTTTGAGATCATAACCAGATGGACTAAAGATATTCAAAAGCTTGCAATCATCCACCGTCATCAAACCGAAAGTTGTTTCTTTATGATTTTCTTACCTTCGTATACCCATTGCTTCTCAACAAGGTAATCACTTTATCCCGATGGTCGCCTTGTATCAGAATCTCTTCATCTTTTACTGAGCCCCCGCTACCGCAAAACGACTTCAATTTCTTTGCGAGGGATTCAAGGTCCGCTGTGTTTCCCTCAAAGCCATAAACAACGGTCACTTTCTTACCAGCCCTGTTTTTGGTATCCAGTGCCACTTTGAGTAGCTGCGCATTCGGCTCTATAGTCATTTTTCCCTGCTGATATTCTTCCAGGTGTAGATCCGGATCAGTCGAATACACAAGTCCGGAAAGCCTGGATTTCTTTTTTGACATCGTTAAATAAGTTTTGCCTTTAGACTTAAGTCCAGGCTACGCGCCTGGTGGATGATGGCTCCGCTGGAGATAAAATCGACGCCGGTAGCCGCATATGCTTTCAGGTTCTCCAAATCGATGCCGCCGCTTGCCTCCGTCTCGTACTTTCCATCAATAATTTTCAACGCTGTTACAATATTTTCCGGCGTAAAGTTATCAAGCATTATCCGGTCGACCTGTCCCGTCGACATCACCATCTGCACATCATCCAGGTTACGTGTTTCTATCTCAATTTTTAATCCTGGTTTGTACTTGTCTACATAGTCCCTGGCTTTTTCTATCGCTGGCTTTATACCGCCGCAATAGTCAATGTGATTGTCTTTCAACATAATCATATCAAACAAACCAAAGCGATGGTTAATTCCACCACCAATGTGTACAGCTTCTTTTTCCAAAAGCCGAAAATTAGGGGTTGTTTTGCGTGTATCGAGTAAGCGTGTATGCATACCTGTGAGTTTACTGACATAGGTGCGGGTAAGTGTCGCTATTCCGCTCATACGTTGCATGCAGTTCAATACAAGGCGTTCTGCAGAAAGTATAGTGCTGACACGGGCAGCAACTTCGAAAGCTACGTCGCCGTACTTCATTTCATCCCCATCTTCCTTAAAAAAATTTAACTGAACACCAGGCTCAAGGTGATGAAAAATTTTTCTTGCTACGTACAGGCCGGCGATCACGCCGCCTTCTTTTATTTTTAGCGCGGCCTGCCCGGTTGCCTCTTTGTCTATACAGGAGCGTGTACTATGGTCGCCGTCGCCAATATCCTCCGCCAATGCCTGAGTAATAAAAGATTCCAGATGCGCATTA
>JBBQSI010000172.1:0-7198 GCA_038213975.1 Chitinophagales bacterium | reverse complement strand
CATCATGATCGATGGTGTACTGTATGGCGTAACGCCGGCTATCAAACTTTTCGCCTTAAATGGTGCAACGGGAAAAGCAAAATGGATTTTTGATCCTGCTAATGAAGACACGAGCGCAAAGGACGATCCATTTGCATTTTTCAAAGTCACCCGCGGCGTTATCTATTGGTCAGACGAAGACGGTAAGGATAAGCGCATCTTTTACAGCGTAGGAAATAAAACCTATGCAATCAATGCGGACAACGGGCAACCGGTGCGGGACTTTGGTAACAACGGTTTTATTGATTTAAGCAATAACCTTGGCCGGGACAGCGGCACTTATAATTCATTCATTGCAGGTACCACGCCCGGCGTGATTTATAAGGAGGTGATGATCGTTTGCACCCGCGTAGCAGAGTCTGCCGACGCGGCACCAGGCCATATTCGTGCATACGATGTGCGGACGGGTACACTGAAATGGATCTTCCATACGATTCCTCATCCCGGCGAAAAAAATTATGAAACCTGGCCGGACAAAGACGCCTGGAAAAAACTCGGCGGTGCCAATTGCTGGGCAGGCATGTCGCTGGACGTCGACCGCGGCATTGTGTACATCCCGACGGGTTCTATCGGGGGTGATTTTTATGGTGGCTTCCGTAAAGGACAGGGATTGTACAGCAACTCACTGTTAGCCTTAGACGCAGCAACGGGCAAGTATATCTGGCATTACCAGTTTGTGCACCATGATCTATGGGACAGGGACTTGCCGGCAACCCCAAACCTGGTAACAGTAGAGGTGAATGGAAAACAAATTGATGCAGTGGCCCAGATCACCAAGAATGGCTACGTGTACATGTTCGACCGGACAAACGGTGAACCCGTCTTCCCGATTCTTGAGACACCGGTGCCAAAAACATCCGGGCTGGAAGGAGAAGAGCCGTGGCCTACGCAGCCCATACCTACATTACCTGAACAATTTGCCCGCCATAGCATGACGGCTGAAGACATAACGGATCGGACACCGGAAGCGTATGCAGAAATGTTGGAAAAATTCAACAACCTCAAATACAAAGGACCCTTTGATCCCCCAGGTAAAGAAGGCAATCTCATTTTCCCGGGCTATGATGGAGGTGGCGAATGGGGCGGTTCCGCCGTAGATCCTGAGTCAGGGATTCTTTATGTGAACAGCAGCGAGATGCCGTGGGCGTTGCATATGGTAGAAGCTGTACCTCCCGGGGAAAAAGCAGAGACGTTGCGGGGAGCAGGCGAAAACCTTTATCGCAAATATTGCGTGACGTGTCATGGACCGGAGTTGAAAGGCAACGGCACTTCCTTTCCATCCCTGGTGGAGATTGAGAAAAAATACGATGCGGAAGAGGTTTGGAACATTGTTTCGCATGGCAGGAATATGATGCCGGCGTTCAAACAAATAACACCGGATGAGAAAGAAGGGCTGATCGCATTTTTATTCAAATCCAACAACGCAGACCTGGTAGCTAACGGAAAAAGCAGTCCAAAAGAACCCGCATCATCCAACGAAGCGGCGAAAGAGCCGGTTTCAACCAGCGGACCAACAGCCGGCTATGATATCATGGATGAAGTGAAATACAACATGACCGGCTACAACCGCTTCAATGATAAAGATGGCTACCCGGGCATTAAGCCGCCGTGGGGTACGCTGAATGCCGTTGATCTAAACACGGGTAAATTATTATGGAAGGTACCGTTAGGCAATGACACGACTGTGCAAAAACCGGGGCAGCCACAAACAGGTACAGAAGGTTACGGGGGTCCTCTGGTAACCAAAGGCGGGCTGGTATTTATCGCCAATTCAAAGGATGCAAAGATGCACGCCTACGACAAAAGAACAGGAAAGCTTTTGTGGGAAGCCCAATTGCCCGTGCCAGGCTATGCAACACCCGCTACTTACAAGATCGATGGTAAACAATATGTAGTGATAGCCTGCGGTGGCGGCAAGATCGGCAGTAAATCAGGTGACCAGTACGTGGCATTCGCATTGCCTTAAGATTATTAGAAGATTCTACAATAAATACGATTGCCGGCTTTGTTCCGGATAGGGCTGAAGGTTCTAAATCAATCAGATCTTATCGGTAACAATACGGTAGTACGGATCTTCAATTATATTCACATCAATTATTTCATCAGCATTTGCCAGTAGTTTTCGGCAGTCTTCACTCAGGTGTTTTAAGTGCAATTTCTTCTTCAATTTGAGATAGCGTTCCGTCAGCTTATTCAGCGCTTCGATGCCGCTCATGTCCACCACCTTACTTTCTTTGAAATCAATGATCACTTCATCGGGATCATTCACGATATCAAATTTCTCACTGAAGGCAGAAACGGAACCAAAGAATAGCGGACCGAATATTTCGTAGTGCTTCACGCCATTTTCATCCAGGTATTTTCTCGCCCTGATGCGCTTCGCGCTTTCCCAGGCAAAGACCAAAGCGGAGATCACCACACCTATCAACACCGCCACCGCCAGGTTATGCAACAGCACCGTAATGGCTGCCACCAGGATCCCGACAATGATATCGTGCCGTGGCATCTTGCCAATCATTTTTATACTGGCCCACTCGAAGGTGCCAATCGCCACCATGATCATCAGGCCGGTGAGCGCAGCCATCGGTAGTTTTTCAATCAGCGAAGCGCCGAACATAATAAATACCAACAGCATGACGGCCGCAATAATGCCCGATAACCTGGCCCTTGCTCCCGAGGATATATTGATAAGACTCTGCCCGATCATAGCACATCCGCCCATGCCGGAAAACAAACCCGTGACAATATTAGCCGCTCCCTGCGCAACAGCTTCTTTATTTCCGCGACCACGCGTCTCCGTTATTTCATCCAACAGGTTTAGCGTCAGCAGGCTTTCTATCAAGCCAACTCCCGCCATGATCAAAGCATACGGCCAAATGATCTGCAGCATCTCCAAATTCAGTGGCACAGCAGGAATATGAAAAGGAGGAAATCCTCCCTGGATAGAGGCGATATCCCCGACAGTTTTGGTATCGATACCAAAACCAATCACAATGGCCGAAACGACGAGTATAGCCGCCAGTGATGCCGGAACCACCTTCGTCAATTTTGGCAAGGCCCAGATGATAAACATCGTTACCAATACAAGACCAAGCATTAACAGGAGCGAACTGCCCTGCATCCAGTGCAATGCGCCGGCACTGTCTGCAACTTTAAACTGGTCTAACTGGGCCAGGAAGATAATGATCGCAAGGCCGTTTACAAATCCAAACATTACAGGGTGAGGCACGAGGCGGATAAATTTTCCAAGGCGAAAGACTCCGGCGGTCACCTCGATACACCCTGCGAGCACGACTGTTGCAAATACATATTCAACGCCGTGCGATTTTGCCAAAGCAACCAACACCACAGCTACGGCTCCTGTGGCTCCCGATATCATGCCTGGCCGACCACCAAAAATGGACGTTATGAGGCCAATTGAAAACGCAGCATACAGGCCGGTAAGCGGCGACAACCCGGCAATCAACGCAAAAGCGATTGCTTCGGGTATCAGGGCCAAAGCAACAGTTAGCCCGGAAAGTATCTCTGTTTTGTAATTTACCTTTTGTGTAAGGTCAAATAATTGGAGGTATGGCTTCATCAATTAAATCTATTAAACAGAACTACCTTTTTGTAGGAAAAAACCCTATCAGGTAAAGCGCCGGTTTGTACAGTCGACATAGCGATTAGTTTGTGTAAAACGGCGACTGGCAAGAATTAAAGCAGTTCATTTTGCCGCAAAAGTAACGCTTCGGGAACACAGGTAAACCTGGCGCCGGGGGAGATACACTTTGCGCTATCTCCTTTATCATCACTAATTTCACTTACGGCATGGATCAATAACCTGTATTGTATAATCTATTAATGGATTTATCGTACGAACAGTTGTATTGAAGATTGCTTTTTGAATATGGTTTTGAGTACCCGTCATACGATTGCCTTTGCAGCTTTCCTTTTTTGCATTATCAACTGCATGCCTGTGTTTGCGCAGGAAATTTGTGACAACGGTATCGATGATGATGGCAACGGGCTTGCAGATCTTTTCGATCCCACCTGCCAGTGCCGCTACAATGTTGCCGGCAACATGCTGGCAAATGGCTCCTTTGAAAATTACAATCATTGCCCCCTTAATTATACCTATGGCGAAACGCTGGATATCGTGCCGCCGTGGCAATATGGCGCCAACACTAACGAGGGTGAATTTTACCACAATCTTTCCTGCCCCTACGATTCCGCAGTTGTGATGCTTAAGATGGCACCGAACTTACCGCTTCCGCATGGGGAGAGTTTCGTTTCGATATACAACGCCACCTTTGTCACGCCGAGGCCAGAAGCTGAGATACCCAAGACCTATGTGGGGCAATGCCTGCAAGTACCACTGAAAAAAGGCGGGGATTACACCCTGAGTTTTGATGCCGGCAGATTCATATCCTGGGATAACCTTACCGGTGATATTTTCCCTTTCACTGTGGCTGTTTTTGGCAACGCAGATTGTGATGCCGTTCCGTTTGGCAAGCAATATTCATTTGGTACGGGATGCCCGGTAAACTACAGCGGATGGGTTCTCCTTGGCAAAATCACAGTGACTACGAGCGGGCAATGGGTACAGAGCAAAATTCATTTGTCCATTCCGTTTGACATAAACACGATCCAGGTTGGCCCTGACTGCAGCATCCTTCCGGAAATTCATAACCTGGCAGACAGTACTACTTTCCTCGACTATCATCTTTATTACCTGGATAATCTGCATCTTTTGCCTACGAAAGATTTCCCTTTTCAATACATACGGGCCGCAGCTACGCTCAACTGTGATGACCTGCCGGTGTTACAGGCTGCCGATTTTCCCAACGCTGCATACCAGTGGTATAAAGACAGCCTTGCGCTACCGGGCGAAACATCCGGCACGCTTTCAATAAAGGATACAAGCGGTGTACATTTTTACAATGCACGTATCACCTCCATCAGTACCTGTGTGATTACGGAGCCCTTCCTGGTGACCGGTAGCAGGTTGAACGATGTGAACATTCCGGCTGACGCAATCCTTTGCGCCGGCGATTCGCTGTTGCTTTCACCGGCGATTAACGGTATCGCCTACACGATAAATGGAATTCCGGCGAGCGAAGTAAAGATCAGCGCAGCAGGTGCTTATAAGGTGGTGGCCAGTGATATCAATGGGTGTCAAAAAGTTTTCGAAACCAACATTTCCGCTGGTAACTGCACGGACTGCGAGGCTTACATTCCCAACGCTTTCACACCTAACGGGGATGGCCTGAACGATTTTTTTAAGATGAAAGTCGGCTGCCTGTCAACAAGTTTTAATTGTAAAGTATATGACCGCTGGGGACAGCTCGTATTTCAAAGCGCAGACATCGGGCAAGGCTGGAACGGCAAGAAAGGAGACCAGCCCATGCCGGCAGCCACGTACGTTTATTTTATTTCCTACAAATTATCATCAGGCCTTTTGAAAAGGCATACAGGAAGCGTAACACTCATCAGGTAGCCTGGATTTTTTAAATTTTTAATTCTTGTTTACACGTAGAAATATCATTTTCCCAAAATAAATATCGCCCGCATGCGGCGTGAAAATCGATGAACCGGTAATGAAGGAATTTCGGGACAACCTGGACCAGGTGAATAGCATGGCTGAAAGCAGGAGGAGGCTTCGGAAAGATGTTTGACCATCGAAAAACTTTTCCTGCAGCGGCAAATAGCTAAGGTGGCTGGGCGAAACATCTTCTCCAAGGGCGTATCTCCCTTACCAGGCTTTCACAGTGCCAGAGTCATTCCGTTGTTTTGGGTGATCGAAATAAATCCGGTATTTTAGAAAGAGAATTTCATTAACGAAACGCGGTGATATAAAAACGCAAAGGATTTATGAAGATCACGATGTTAAGAGAAGAAAATGGGGAAGTGTTTAGTGTTATACGTTAATGCTATCATCGTGTGCTATATCGACAAAACCCAAATTGCATGAATAAGTTATTAATTGTTGCTTTTATACTTGCATTTCAAATACCTTCTTTTGGACAGAAGCCAAGAGCAAGAGATATTGGAATTCCGTATGATGGCAACACAGGGAAATACAACGCTATTACAGATGTAAAAGGCGTTGAGGTTGGGTATAGCACTATTATATCCGGACAAGGAAAAAATATTAGAGGTAAAGGACCGGTACGAACAGGAGTAACAGCAATATTACCAAGAGGGAGAAATAATAACCCGGTTTTTGCAAATTGGTATTCATTAAATGGTAATGGAGAAATGACAGGAACAACCTGGATAACAGAATCCGGATTTTTGGAGACGCCAATTATGATTACAAACACCAATAGTGTAGGCGTTGTAAGAGATGCCGTATTGAAATGGTTCGTAAAAACCGGTTGGTATAAAGAAGATTTTTGGTACACTTATCCAGTTGTTGCCGAAACTTATGACGGGTTTTTAAATGATATCTATGGCTTCCACGTAACAGAAAGCAATGCGTACGATGCATTAGATAGTGCGAAATCAGGGTTTCTAAAAGAAGGAAATGTGGGTGGCGGTACAGGAATGATGTGTCTGGGTTTTAAAGGTGGAACCGGAACGGCGTCAAGAATTGTAAAAATTAAAGACTCAACATACACTGTTGGCGTTTTGGTTCAGTCAAATTTTGGAGCGAAAAAGAATTTGACCATTGCAGGTGTACCTGTTGGGAAGGAATTAAAAGACACCCTTAATTATGAATTCAAAGCCCCACCGTCCTATCAGCCAGGTGACGGTTCAATCATCGTCGTTGTTGCTACTGACGCACCCTTATTACCCCACCAATTAAAAAGAATTGCTGCAAGAGTCCCTATTGGAGTGGGCAACGTAGGCGGGCGTGGCGAAAATGGCTCAGGCGATATTTTTATAGCTTTTTCCACAGCAAACCCTAAGGCTTTTCAAAGAACAGAATTCACTAAGGTCGACGAACTGCCCAATGATTTAATTAATCCACTTTTTGAAGCAACTGTTCAGGCAGTTGAAGAAGCGATTATTAATGCAATGGTAGCAGCAGAAACAACAGAAGGTATTAATGGCAACAGGGCGTATGGGCTTCCTCATAAATTAGTCATCGATTTATTGAAAAAGTACAACCGGATAAAATAGAAAGACATCGCACAATACTGCGGATACGCGTAAATCTTTCGTTTTTACTTTA